>PMSP01000159.1 GCA_003168315.1 Opitutaceae bacterium | reverse complement strand
GGCGCAGGCGCCGCCGCCCGCGGCCGCGGCGGAGCCGGCGGCGCCCCCGGCCGTTCCCTCGTGCGAGGTCACGGCCTCGTTCCAGAACAACATCTATCCCTCCCTCATGCTCTCCTTCGGGGTCGCCTACCCCGAGTACACGCGCTGCCTCTCGCTGTCCCTGCGCGGCCTGCCCGCCTCCGGGTCGCTCCAGCTGCGCGTTGACTCGGCCCTCTTCCTGCAGCCGCTCCAGGTCGAGCTGAGCGCCCCATCCGGCTCGGTCGTGGTGACCCCGGAGCTCCCTTGGAACTATGACCTCCTGCGAAGGACGACCCAGATGCAGACGCAGTCGTTCGTGGCCACGGTCCTCGTCGACGGGAAGCCCGCGGCCGAGGCGACCCTCGTCTGCACGGTCCACTCCGTGAACGAGGCGGTGTCGCGCATCTTCGTCGCCTCCTCCGGGCAGTGGCTGGACACGAGCGTGTGCTTCGCGGCGTTCGTCAACGAGGACCATCCCTGGATCAACTCGCTCCTCCAGGAGGCGGTGGCGGCCGGGAGCGTCAGGGCCTTCACGGGCTACCAGTACGGGGCCCAGTCCGCGCTCCAGCAGGCCCAGGCCGTCTGGGACGCGCTCGCCGCCAGGGGCCTGAGCTATGTGAACGTGGCCACGGACAGCGGGACCTCGATGTTCGTGTCGACCCAGTATGTCCGGTTCCTGGACCAGTCGGTGCACGACCAGGGGGCCAACTGCGTCGACGCCTCGGTGCTTTTCGCCTCGATCCTGCGCCGGATCGGGCTGCGGCCGGTCCTCGTCTTCAGGCCCGGGCACTGCTTCACCGCCTTCTATGACGCGGCCGAGGGCGGCCACCTGGTCCCGTTCGAGACCACCTTCCTCGGCTCGGCGCCCTTCGCGGCAGCCGCCTCCGAGGGCGCAAAGGAGCTCCAGTCGACGCTCCCCTTCATCGGCACGCCGCAGTACTCGATCGTCGACATCGCCCTCTGCCGGCAGGAGGGGATAAATCCCATCCCCTACCAGGCCGCCGACCGCAACTGAGGCGGGGCTAGCCCCTGAAGATCCCGGCAATCGTGGCCTGCATCTCCTCGGCCTTCGCGCGCGGGTCGGGGGCCTGGCGGATCGGGCGCCCGACGACGATGTAGTCGGCCCCCCCGAGGAACGCGTCCGCCACGTCCACCGTCCGCTTCTGGTCGTCCGACGGCCGGTTCTCCACCGGGCGTATGCCGGGGCTGACGACCAGGAAGTTGGCGCCGAGCTCCCCGCGGAGCCGGGCGGCCTCGAGCCCGGACGAGATCACCCCGTCGCAGCCGAGCTTCAGCGCCCGCCGGGCCCGCGAGAGGACGAGCTCCTCGGGGTCGCACTGGAAGCCGAGGTCGTCCAGGTCGCCCCGGTCGAGGCTCGTCAGCACGGTGACCGCCAGGATCTTCAGGTTTCCCTTGGCCGACACCGCGGCCTCGAGCATCGCGTCGTTGCCGTGGACGGTCGCGAAGTCCACCCTCCGGCGCTGCAGCTGCTCGACCGCGAGCCTCACCGTCTCCGGGACGTCGAAGAACTTGATGTCGGCGAACACCTTCTTCCCCTGGGAGGCCAGCCAGTCGATCATCTCGAAATACTGGCCGGTCATCAGGAACTGCAGACCGAGCTTGTAGAACTGGACCGAGTCGCCGAGCCGATCCACCCAGCGCTTGCCCTCCTCCAGGGAGGCGACGTCGAGCGCGAGGATCAGGCGCTCGCGGGCGGGTATCGGCTTCGTGGAGAGGTAGCCTTGGGTGGTCACAGGCCCAGATGCCAGACATCGGCCGCCCCCGGTCAAGACCGAACGCCGTGCGCCGGGAATTGACGCCGCGGCATCGGGAAAACGAGAATGGGCGCAAATGGCCACCACCATCTTCACCATCGCCAACCAGAAGGGCGGCGTCGGCAAGACCACGACCGCGGTCAACCTCGCGGCGGGCCTTGCGCTGAGGAAGATCCACACCCTCCTGATCGACCTCGACCCGCAGGCGAACGCGACCAGCTCCCTCGGGATCGAGAAGCAGGAGGGCAGGAGCCTCTATGCCGCGCTGCGGGGCGAGGGCGACGCGCTCCCCCTCGTCACCCCGACGGCCTACGAGCACCTGGCGCTGATCCCCAGCGAGGAGGACCTGGCGGCGGCCGAGATCGAGCTCTCCCAGATGGAGAACTACCTGATGAAGCTGCGCGGGGTCCTGGCGCCTATCGTCGCGTCGGACGGCTACCGGGCGATCATCATCGACTGCCCGCCGGCCCTGGGGCTGCTCTCGATGAACAGCCTCGCCGCGGCCGACTTCCTCCTCATCACGCTCCAGTGCGAGTACATGGCCCTCGAGGGCCTGGGCCAGATCCTGCGCAACGTCGAGCGCCTAAAATCCGCCGGCATCAACCCGGCGCTCGAGCTCGGCGGGATCGTCATGACCATGTTCGACATCCGGACGAGCCTCTCGCGCCAGGTGGTCGACGAGGTGAAGACCCACATGCCGGACAAGATCTTCAACTCGGTGATCCCGAGGACGGTTCGCCTGAGCGAGGCCCCGAGCTTCGGGAAGACGATCTTCGCCTACGATCCCACCAGCCCCGGCACGGCGGCCTACCGCAACCTCTCGGCCGAGGTCGTCGCGCGCTTCGGCCTATGACCAAGTACGGCCAGGCCTTCCTCGTGGGGCTGCAGAGCAACCTCGTCTACCGCTGGAACTTCGCGGTCAGGAGCCTGTTCTGGTTCTGCCACCTCCTGGTGGTCTTCATCCTCTGGGGCGCCGCCTATGCGGGAAACCCGTCCATCGGCGGGTACTCCTTCTCGCAGACGCTCACCTACTTCGTCGTCATCTTCATCCTGCAGTTCTTCGTCGGGGCGTTCAACGAGGACTACCAGATAAGCGAGGACATCCGAAACGGCCTCATCAACCAGTTCCTCCTTAAGCCGATCAACTACTTCGCGTACCGGATGAGCGTCTTCGCCGCGGCGCGGGTGGTCTCGGGGGCCTTCGGCATCCTCGCCCTCCTCGTCGCGCTGCCCTTCGTCAGGGGCTACCTCGACCTGCCCCACGAGGGCTGGCGGCTCGCCCTCGGGATCCCGGCGATGGGCCTGACCGCCCTGATCCAGTTCAGCCTCGCCTACTGCTTCGGGATGCTCGCCTTCTGGTTCCTCGAGATCCAGGGCTTCGTGATCCTGTCGATGGCCGTGGAGACCCTCCTCGGCGGCCAGATCGTGCCGCTCGACCTCCTACCGCCCGCCGCCTTCAACGTCGTCCGATTCCTGCCTTTCTTCTACCAGGCCTACTTCCCGGCGGCCATCCTGACCGGCAGGCAGGGCCTGGATTTCGCGCTCCAGGGACTGGCGATCCAGGCGTTCTGGGCTTTCGTTCTGGTGTGCCTGGCCGAGGCGGTCTGGCGGCGCGGGCTGCGCCACCACACGGCCGCCGGCGGCTGAACCCCAAGGGCAATGGACTCACTCTCACGCTACCTCAGGATATGGCTCGCGAGCGCGCGCTACTCGCTCGTGCGCGCGACCATGTTCAGGGGCGACCTCTTCATCTGGGCCTCGGTCGAGCTCCTGTGGATCTCGGTCAACGTGATCATGGTCGCCGTCATCTACAGCCACACCCGCTCCGTCGCCGGGTGGAGCATGTACGAGATGCTGCTGCTCGTCGGCACCTCGATGCTGATCCAGCGCTTCCTGATGGGGTTCTTCTGGAGCGGGATATTCGAGATGGGGCGCAACGTGCGCAGCGGGCTCTTCGACTTCGTCCTCGCCCAGCCGGGGGACCCCCTCTTCATGGCCTCCACCCGCAAGCTCGAGCTCGACGGGCTCCTCAACGCGGTCGTCGCGGCCGCCCTCGTGGTCTACTCCGTCCGGAAGCTCGGCCTGCACCCGGGCGCCGGGGCCATCGCGCTCTACGCGTGCATGATAGCCTGCGGCGTCGTGATCCACTACAGCGCGCTCGTGATCGCCATGTCCCTCTCCTTCTGGATCACGAGCTCCCAGGGCGTCGAGGGGAGCTACTTCACCCTGATGGAGTTCTCCCGGCTGCCGAGGGAGGCCTTCGGGCGGCTGACCAGCATCCTCTTCGTCTGGGTCCTGCCGGTCGTCGTCGTCAGCAACGCGCCCGCGCGCGAGATACTGCACGGGTTCCAGCCCTGGTGGGCGCTCGGGCTGCTCGCGGCGACCGGGGCATGGCTCGGCCTCGCCGTGGCCGTGTTCAGGAGCGGCCTCAGGCGCTACACGAGCGCGAGCTCATGAGCGGCGACCTGGACGCCCTGCAGGCCCGCATCGGGTACCGCTTCCGCGACCCGGGCCGCCTCGAGCGCGCCCTGACGCACGCCTCCTGGCTGCAGGACAACCCGGGCGCCGCCGGCAGCAACCAGCGCCTCGAGTTCCTCGGCGACTCCGTGCTCGGTCTCGTGGTCACCGACACGCTGTTCCGCCAGTATCCGGACCTGCCGGAGGGCCAGCTGGCGAAGCTGCGCGCGGCGGTCGTCAACATGCGGGCCCTGGCCGGCGTGGCCCGCGGGCTCCGGCTCGGCGCCTACGTGCGGCTGGGCAAGGGCGAGGAGGGCACCGGCGGCCGGGACAAGTCCTCGATCCTCGCCGACACGCTCGAGGCGGTCATCGGCGCGG
>PMSP01000048.1:1951-9852 GCA_003168315.1 Opitutaceae bacterium | reverse complement strand
GGGGCTACCACGCCGCGGTCGACCTCCACCGGATCGAGATCCCGGAGTTCGTCGACCTGAAGACGGGCGCCGTGAGGTGCCGGCTAAAGAAGGTCTTCCGGATCCAGATCCGGTTCACGGGCTCGGAGATCCGCCGGGGCTAAGGGCTACTCGAAGCGCAGCGCGTCGATCGGGTCGAGCGACGCCGCCTTCCAGGCGGGATACATGCCGAAAACGATCCCGATCAGCGAGCAGACGACGACGCCCGCCGCCGCCCAGCCCCAGGGGAACACGATGGCCGCCGAGAGCATGACCGCGAGCCCGTTGCCTGCCACCGTGCCGAGGAGGATGCCCCCGAGCCCCCCCGTCACCGAGAGGACCACGGCCTCGACCAGGAACTGCGTGAGGATCGTGATCTTTCGAGCGCCGACCGCCTTGCGGATGCCGATCTCGCGGGTGCGCTCCGTGACGCTCACCAGCATGATGTTCATGATGCCGACGCCCGCGGCGAGGAGGGCGATCGCGCTGATGATGAAGGCGCCGGCGCTCACCACGTCGGCTATCTTCGCAAAGGCGGCGATGAGCGAGTCGTTCGAGTAGGTCTCGAAGTCATTCTGCTGGTCGGGGCGCAGGCCGCGGACCACCCGCATCGCGCCGATGCCCTTGTCCAGGGTCGCGCCGTACTCCATCTGGGAGTGGGACTGGGTCGCGATGTTGACGTTGTACTTCTCCTGCCCGAAATCCGTCATGAACCTCGTGATCGGGATCATGAGGATGTTGTCCTCGTTTTCGCCGAACGCGGTCCCCTTGGTGGCGAACGTCCCGATGACCGTGTAGGTCCGGCCGTTGGCCTTGACGCGCTTGCCGAGCGGGGTCTCCGACGGGTAGAGCCTCTTGACGAGCTCCTGGCCGATGATCGCCACCGGCCGGATCAGGTCGACGTCCTCCGCCGTGAAGTTGCGCCCGGTGTCGATCGCGAACTGGTTGGTCACCAGGAAATTCTGGTCGGTGCCGCCGAAGGTGATGTCGGCGGTGGTCTTGTGCCCGTTGTAGGTCGCCTGGACGGGCGGGTTGCCGTTGGTGAACGCCTTCAGGCAGACGATCTCGACCGAGCCGCCCATCAGGTCCCTGTATCGCTGCGCCATCTGGAGCGTGAACTTGCGCCTCGACTCGTACTTGTGCTGCTCGGCACCGCTGACGACGATCCCAATGGGCCACTTGGCAAACTGGAATATGTTGGAGCCAAGGAAGCTGAGCCCGGTCTCGATCGACCCGCGCAGCGCGGACACGGCCGTCATCACCCCGATGACCGAGAACACGCCGATCGTGATGCCGGACATCGTCAGGAACGAGCGGAGCTTGTTCACCCCGAGCGACCCGAAGGCCATCTTAAGGATCTCATTCATACCGGAGCGCCACGACGGGATCCAGGCGCGAAGCGCCCATGGCCGGGATGAATCCGGAAAGGACCCCGGTGGCGACCGACACGACCATGGACACCACGATCAGGCTGACCGAGAACTGCAGCGGGAACGCCGGCATGGCCGCCTTGACCGCCATGCACAGGCCGTAGGTGAGGGCCAACCCGATCGTGCCGCCGACGACGCAGATCGACACGGCCTCGATGAGGAACTGGAGCAGGATCGTGCGCCTGCGGGCGCCCAGCGCCTTGCGCGTCCCTATCTCCTTCGTGCGCTCGCGCACGCTGACGAAGGTGATGTTCATGATGCCGATCGCGCCGACGAAGAGCGAGAGGCCGGTCACGAAAAGCCCGGCGAGGGCGATGCCGCGCTTGATCGGGTCGAGCTTCTCCTTGAAGGCGTCCGAAGTGTTGATCGTGAAGTTGTCGGGCTCGCCCGGCAGCTGCCCGCGGACGCGGCGCATGTCGCCTGTCAGCTCGTCACTCGCCTGGGCCATCCGGGTCTTGTCCCTCACCTTCACCTGTATCTCGGGATTGCCGCTGCGGACGCCGAAGTACTTACGGAAGGCACTGAGCGGCATGATCATCTGGCTGTCGAAGCTGAACAGTCCGAGGAACGACCCCTGCTTCGTGAGCGACCCGATGACCGTGAACGGCTGGCCCTGCACCATGACGGTGTTCCCGATCGAGGAGCGCCCCGGGAAGAGCGCCTGGGCGACATCGTACCCGAGGACGCAGACCTGCCGGGCCGAGTCGTTCTCCGCGTCGTTGAACATGCGCCCGTCGGTGAAGTCCGCCGTGAGGACGCGCCCGTACTCGCCGGTCGTGCCGAAGATGTAGACCCCGCTGACGCTCAGGTTCCCGGCCTTCACCGAGCCGCCGCGGCCGTGGACATAGACGGCGAGCTCGAGCTCGGAGTTGGGGGTGGCGTCGATGATCCGGCTCAGCCTCGTCGCCTCCTCCGGCTTGATGACCGGCCGGTTCACGTACTTCCACCAGTCCTCGCCGGTGATCCAGGGCCACTTCTCAACGTGGAGCACGTCCTCGCCCAGCATCGCCAGGCTGTTGTTGAACCCGATGTCGATCCCGCGGATCGCCGTGCCCATCAGGGTGACGGCGACAATCCCGATGACCACGCCGAGCGCGGTCAGGGTCGAGCGCATCTTGTTCGCCCGGATCTGCGCCATCGCGATCCGGATCGACTCGGTGAGCTCGTAGAGGATGCGGCCCATGTCGGCGGGTCAGTTCACGGGTCCGTCGCTCGCGATAAGACCGTCGTGGAGGCGGATGATCCGGCGGGCGTTGCGGGCGACGGATTCCTCATGGGTCACGACGATCAGGGTGTTGCCCTGCTCGTAGAGGTCCTCGAAGAGCGCCAGTATCTCGATTCCCGTCTTCGAGTCGAGGTTCCCGGTCGGCTCGTCCGCCAGGATGATCGAGGGCCTGTTGACGAGCGCGCGGGCGATCGCCACGCGCTGGCGCTGGCCCCCCGACAGCTCGTTCGGCTTGTGGTGGATCCGGTTGCCCAGGCCCACGTTTTCCAGGACCTGCCGCGCGCGCTCGTGGCGCAGGTGCGGCGCGATGCCGGCGTAGATAAGCGGCAGCTCCACGTTGCGCAGGGCGTCGGACCTCGCCAGGAGGTTGAAGGTCTGGAACACGAAGCCGATCTCCCGGTTCCTGATGTCGGCGAGCTCGTCGTCCGCCATCCCGGCGACGTCCTGGCCGTTGAACTCGTACCTGCCGGACGTGGGCGTGTCCAGGCAGCCCAGCATGTTCATCAGGGTCGACTTGCCCGACCCGGACGGCCCCATGATGGCGAGGTATTCGTTGCGATGGATGTTGAGCGACACCCCCCTCAGGGCGTGGATCGTCTCCTCGCCCATCTGGTAGAGCTTCGCCACGTCCTCGATCGCGATGACAAGCGGCCCGACCGGGCGGACCTGGCGGGCTTCTAGGGGTGCCGCTGGGGTCATGGGGTCAGCCCGCACTCACTTTGCCTCGTCGGCCGGCGGCTTCGGCTTCTCGATCCTTATGGCGGAGCCGTCCTTCAGCGTGCGGCTGATCGCGGCATAGCTGCCGGAGACGACCTCGTCGCCCGCCTTCAGGCCGGACTTGATCTCGATCACGGAATTGTCGGCTATGCCGGTCTCGACGCGCTGCAGACGGACCTTGTCGCCATTCCTGACAAAGACGACCCTGAGAAGCTTGTCGCGGTCGCGCTGGGCGTCGTCCTTGGCCGTCGCGATATCCAGGTCGTTGCCGGAGCGGTCATGGGCCTCCTTGGCCTTCTGGGTCTCAAGCTGGTCCGCGGTCATGCCGGTGGCATCCCGCACCGTGACGCTCTGGATGGGAACCGCAACGGCGTCCTTCACGCTCTGCGTCTCGATGTCGGCGGTGGCGCTCATTCCCGGCCTGAGCGCCAGGTCCTTGTCCTTGACGCGGATCTTCACGATGAAGTTGGTGACCTCGTCGGAGACCGTCCCCGAGGCCGCCGAGGCGCCGCTGGCGGTGCCGCCCGCGTTGGCGGCGGACGCGGCGAGCTCGCGGACCACGCCGTTGAACTTGCGGTCGGGATAGGCGTCGATGCTGATCTTGACCGGGTCGCCCACCTTGACGTTGACGATGTCGTTCTCGTTGACGTTGACGCGCACCTCCATGGCGCTCAGGTCCGCGACCCGCATGATCTCGGTCCCCGCGAACTCGGAGGACGACTGCACGCGCTCGCCCACCTCGGAGGACCGCGAGCTCACCGTGCCGTCCATGGGCGAGTAGATCGACGTCTTGGAAAGCGAGTCCTTGGCCTGCTTCAGCAGCCCCTCGGACTCGTCGACCTGCGCCAGCGCGGACTCCCGGTTTGCCTTGGCCTGGTCGTAGGCGGTCTTGTAGGTCACGTAGTCGAAGTCGGACACGAGCTTGCGGTCGTAGAGATCCTGGTACTTCTTGAGGTCGGCCTCGGCCTTGATGAGCTGCGCCTGGCTGTTGACGGCGAACGAGCGGGCGGCGGCGACGGCCGCCACCTGCTGGTCGACCTGGGCCTGGTAGAAGTCGGGCTTGATCGTCACGATGACCGCGCCCTTCTTCACCGGGGCGCCCTCGCGGTACGGGAGGGACGTGATCTCCCCGAACACCTCGGGCGTGATCTTGACCTCNNGCCGCGATGAGCAGCGCGAGGAGGACGACGGCGCCGATCAGGTACCACTTGAACTTGGATTTCCTGCGCGGCTTGGCCACGGCGGGCGCGGCGGTTCCTGGCGAAAGGGAGGCGGTCATGGACGGAGCATTCACGGGTAATGGGTTGGGGGTCAAATGTTCAAGCCACGCCCAGCCCGGCAGCCCCAAAAAAAACAGCGTGGAGGGGCCGTGACCGGCCCCCCCACGCTAACACAACTAACAACGAGCAAGGGGAGACGAAACCGGCGTCTTGGAGAATGTGAACAAATTTGCGCCCAAATGCCGCCATTGCGCGCCCAACCGCCTTTTCAACGGGTTCGGAGCGCGGGCATGCGGGCTGGCCTGGGCTGAGCATGCCCTCACAACACCCTCCCCGGCCGAAAAGTTACACTAAACTTTGATGAGTGGATTCCTCGGAGGATGGACGGGACCCCGGTTTCACCCCGCCGGCGCGGGCGGGTCCGCCAGGAAGGCCCACTGGCCGGCAACGGGCTGTCGGGCGCAGAGGATGGGAATGGCGCGGGCGGCCGATACAGGGCCGCCCCTCAGGTAGGCCGCCACGGTGCGCAGGTCGGCGCCCAGGTCCGCCGGGAGGCTGACCGGCCTGTCCGAGGACTCCGCGTCGATCGCCGACAGCCCGACTGCCGTCCCGAAAAGGAGGACGGTGTGCCCCAGCCTTCCGGCGGAGGTGTCCACGTAGTAGGATAGGAGCTGCGGCGAGCGCGCGTCGCCGCCGGCGGAGATCCGCCGCTTGAGGGCCTCCACGCTCTCCACGAAGCAGGCGTTGGGGGGCCTTCCCCGGGAGGGGGCCCGGGAGGGCGGCGCATCGTCCAGCCAGCCCCATGCCCGGAAGCCGGGGTCCAGGGCCAGGAAAAGCCGCCCGGGGTCCGCCCTGTCCCTCCCGAGCGTCCCGGTCGTCAGGGAGAGGCTCTGCGTCCCGTCGGTGTCGGTGTAGAACCAGAGGATCCCCGAGAGCTCGAAGACAAGGCCGTAGACAGTCTTTGGATACACCCCCCGGCGCCATGCGCCCCTCGGCCGGGCGTTCTCGATCCGCACGACCCGCGCCCAGACGTCCGTCCCGAGCATGGCCCGGGCGGCGAGCGCGTCGGACAGCGCGGCAGGCGCCGGCTCGCCCCAAGCGGGGGAAGCCGCGGCGGCTGCGACGAGGAGGAGGAGACACAGGGTTCGCACGCCCCTGTAAACCCGCGCCGGCCCCCGGCGGATTCGAAAAAGCGTCGGACGGGCCTGACTCTGCGTCGAACCGCCGCCAAGCCGCGCCGGGCCGCTACTCCACCCTGCCGAGCAGGGCCTTGATGCGGTCGTGGTAGCCGCGGCTCAGCCGGAGCTTCGTTCCGTCGTTCAGCACGACGGCGTATTCGCCCTCGAACGACGGACTAAGCTTCCTCAGGCGATCGGCATTGACGATCGTCGAGCGGTGGATGCGGATGAACCGAGTCGGGTCCAGCCGCTCCTCGAGGGCCGCCATCGTGCCCCGCATGAGGTGGGTGCGCCCCGCCACGTGGAACTTCACGTAGTCGCCTTCGGCCTCGATCCAGTCGATCTCGCCGGTCTTCAGGAAGATGATCTCGCCTGATGACTTGAGGAGGATTCGGTCCCTCCCCTCGCCCTCGATGTGCTCCATGAGGCGCGTCAGCCTGTGGTCGACGGCGTCATTGCGCTTGCGAAGGACCAGGTCGCGAGCTCGGTCGAGAGCGGCGGCGAAGCGGACGTCGTCATAGGGCTTCAGCAGATAGTCGACCGCGTTGAACTCGAACGCCCGCAGGGCGTACTCGTCGTAGGCCGTGACGAACACGACCACGGGGACGGCGTCCGGCCCGACGCGTTTCAGCGTCTCGAAGCCGTCGCATCCCATCATCTGGACGTCGAGGAAGACGAGGTCCGGTCGCAGGCGAAGGATCAGGTCGGCGGCCTCGACCCCGCCGCTCGCCTCGCCGACGATCTCGACGCCACTATCGCGCTCGAGGAGGATGCGGACCCCGCGGCGCGCCATCGGCGCGTCGTCGGCTATCAGGGTGCGGATGCGGCTGTCCGGGGCGGGCTTTCGTTGGGGTATCATGGGGGGCAGGGAAGGATTATCTCGACGGAGATGCCGCCCGTCGACCGGGTCCTGACAGTCATCCGGCTCTGGTCGCCGTAAATCTTGGCGAGGCGCTCGCGGGTGTTCGCGAGTCCAGTTCCCTCGACTACCCTCCGGTTCTCGGGAAGACCGGGGCCGTCGTCAAGCACCTCGAGGTGCAGCGACCGGCCCTCCACCCGCCCGGTGATTTCGACCCGCCCGGGTCCGGACTTCGGGGCGACGCCGTGGAGGATCGCGTTCTCGACGATGGGCTGCAGGAGCAGCCACGGCACGGGCACGCTGAGCGCGCCCTCCTCGACCGCGACGGCGACGGTGAGCCGGTCGGGAAACCTCGCCTTCTGTATTTCGATGTAGCGCTCCAGAAAGTCCATTTCAACACGTAGGGTCGTCTCGTTCCTGTGGTTCCCGTCAAGGGACATCCGCAGTAGAGAACCCAGCCGTGCAAGCAAAGTTACAGCCATTTCATTCCTGCCGTCGCGGACCATGACCGAGACCGTGTTGAGGGTGTTGAAGAGGAAGTGGGGCTTCAGCTGCTCGCGGAGCGCCTTGAGCTCGGCCTCGATCAGCCGGCTCTCGAGCTGCGCTGCGCGGATCTCTTCGTTCCGGAACCTGCGCTGGAGCTCACCGCCATACCCGAAGGCGATCACCGCCCAGTAGTAGGCCATGTCGACCATGTTGTGGCCGTAGAAGCCGAGCATGGCCGCCCTCCAGAAACCGCCGGACGGCAGCGGCCCGAAGAATATTATGTAAGCTTCGATCCGCCCGAGGTAGAACGTGGCCATCACGAGGAAGCTGAAGGAGATGTGGAAGAGGATGCCCCCGACCCAGTGGCCCGAGCTGAGCGGCATGCGGGCCCGAAGCAAGAGGATGAACGGCGCCAGGCAGGCCCACATCGCCGCCCGGCCGAACTGCGGGATCGCCACCCCGACGAAGTCCGACCAGCTCATCTCGGCCTTCTCGTTGAAGTACACCTCCAGCGAGAGCACGAGCCCAAGGAAGGCCCACCCCGCGGCCGTGGCGGCAATCCTCAGCCATCGATTCTTCATGGATCCGGGTTGGTTCATGCCGCCGGTCGATCAGCCGGATCAAGCCGATACCATCCGTTTTGCGACGAATCGACGGAAAAACGCGCCGTGCCGCCGCCGAAGCGCGTCCAGATTCAGGACGCCGCGCCTAACAGTTATCCGCGGCCGGAGCTCAGCCGCGCCGCTCGCGCTCCGCCCAGACGGCGGC
>PMSP01000048.1:0-1883 GCA_003168315.1 Opitutaceae bacterium | reverse complement strand
ACCGAGGCCGCCACGCGCTTCTCGGCGTCGCGGCCGTCCATCTGGATGTGGCCGAGCTCGCAGGGGAAGAGGGATCCCCGGAAGAAGAGGACGGATCC
The DNA here is from genome assembly GCA_003168315.1 of Opitutaceae bacterium. Taxonomy (GTDB): domain Bacteria; phylum Verrucomicrobiota; class Verrucomicrobiia; order Opitutales; family Opitutaceae; genus Palsa-1447. The sequence continues at coordinate 1,785 of PMSP01000048.1, read as the reverse complement.
CACGCCCGTACCCAGTGTCAGCATGAGGGCCTTGCCGTCGAAGTTGCGCCCCGTGCCGAAGCGCATCTCCGCGAGGCCGGCGGCGGCCGCGTCATTGATCAGAGCAACGGGGAGCCCGATCACCTTGCTGAAGAGCTTGATCCCGTCGCAGCCGATGAACTTCTTGTCGAGGTTCGCGGACGTCAGGATCGTGCCCTCGTGGACGACGCCGGGAAACCCTATCCCGACCGGCCCCCTCCAGCGGAAATGCGCGGCGATCATCCCCGCGGCGTCGGCCATCTCCGGCGGCGAGAGGAGGAGCGGCGTCTCGATCTTGAAGCGCTCGCCGAGGAGGCGCCCAGTCTCGGTGTCGACCGGCGCGCCCTTGATTGCTGACCCGCCGATGTCGATTCCGAGTACCTTCATATGGGCGCACAAAAGCAGTCCCGGGGCGCGATTTCAATGCCGTGTTTCGATTCCGGGCCGGTTTCAGTCAGTCCCCTTGACGCGGGACCCGGCCCGCGCTCCTCTTTTTACCGTGAAGGTCACCTATTATCTCGAAATCCTGTCCTCCTGGTGCCACTGGGCGGAGCCCATGTGGGCCGAGCTAAAGTCCCGGTACGCCGGCCGGGTTGAGTTTGAATGGCGGCTCGCCCTCATGCGCCAGGAGGATTTCCCGGTCTCCAAGGGGCAGTGCGAGTGGTTCTACCGCAGGAGCGGAGGCACCGTCATGCGCTCCGCGGTGATGCTCAACTCAGGCTGGTACGAGAATCGGAGCGACTGCTTCTGCAACCCGAGCCTGGTCGCCGAGGCGGGCCGCGACTTCGGCTTCTCGGACGACACCCTCCGACTCGCGCTCGCCCGCGCGGCTGTGATCGACGGCCGCAAGGTGGGCGCGATGGCCGAGGCCGTCGCCGTGGCCTCGAGGGCGTCAGGAATCCCCGCGAAGAAGCTGCGGGCCCGCGCCGAGACCGCCGCCATCCGCGCCCGCGTCGACGCCAGCACGGCGGAGTTCTTGTCCCACCGGATCACGCAGCGGCCGGCCTTCATTTTGGAGGACGCGATCGGCGACAAGGCCGTGTTCTCCGGGATCGTGAGGATCGAGCCGCTCGCGGCCACCATCGAAGCCATGCTTTCCGACACGGCATCCTACGCCGCCCATGCGGCCCACCACGGGTCCCCGCCCAAGGGATAGGCCGCCCTCCAAGCCATGAACTACGTCAACCTCGGCAACACCGGCCTCAAGGTGTCGCGCCTCTGCCTCGGAACGATGACCTACGGGTCCAAGAAATGGAGGGAATGGGTGCTGGAGGAGGAGGAGAGCCGGCCGTTCATCCGCAAGGCGCTCGAGGTCGGGGTGAACTTCTTCGACACGGCGGACATGTACTCGGTCGGGGCGAGCGAGGAGATCCTGGGGCGGGCCCTGAGGGACTTCGGGCCGGGGCGCGACCGCGTCGTAATCGCGACCAAGGTCTTCAACGCGATGGGCGACGACCCGAACCAGCGCGGCCTCTCCCGCAAGCACATCCGGCACGCCCTCGAGGACAGCCTGAGGCGCCTCGGCACGGACTACGTCGACCTGTACCAGATCCACCGCTTCGACCCCCAGACTCCCATCGACGAGACGATGGAGGCGCTGAACGACCTCGTCCGCGCGGGAAAGGTCCTGCACCTCGGCGCCTCGTCGATGGCCGCATGGCAGTTCGCAAAGATGATGAACGCGGCCGACGCGAGGGGATGGACGCCGTTCGTCACGATGCAGAACCACTACAACCTGATCTACCGGGAAGAGGAGCGGGAGATGAT
>PMSP01000356.1 GCA_003168315.1 Opitutaceae bacterium | reverse complement strand
CGAGTTGGGGCCCGCCTCGAGCCCGTAACTGACATAGAGTATCCCCGTGGAGCTCAGGGCCGAGCGTGTCGGCCGGAAGCCGAGGGGCTGGCCGGGGACGGCCGCCCAGGTCTTCCCGGCGTCCGAGCTCCGGAAGATGCTGGCCTTCGGCGTCGAGACCGCCGCGTAGACGAACGGGGTCGGCTCGCCGCGCCGACCGCTGCTTGCGTCAAAGCGGACGATGTTGATCCCCACGTTTTGGGGCCGGTAGGCTGGCCGGCCCGTGCTCCGCGGCGCCGGCAAGGCCTCGTCGTATTCGGGGAAGCTTGGAACCTTCGACCACGTCGCGCCGAAGTCGGGGCTCCTCCAGAGTCCGTCGTTGCGGGTCCCGAGGAAGAGCACGCGGTCGTCGTTCGGGTCGACGGCGAGCCGCTCGCCGTTGTTGCGCCCGTTCTCGTTGCCGCCGAACCGGAAGGGGAGGGGGCCCCGGTCCCACGACTGGCCGCGGTCGGAGGAGCGCAGGATCTCGCCGTAGCTGCCGGCGGGGTTCGTGTAGGTCCCGGCGGCCACGTAGACCCGCCTGGGGTCGAGCGGGTCCGACGCCAGTCTCTCGACGCCCTAGAGGTTCCAGTCCGACTGGCCCGCCCAGTCGAGGAGCGGCACCCAGCTCCCGGAGGCCGGATCGGCGCGGTAGGCGCCGCCCACGTCGGTCCGCAGGTAGACCAGGCCCTTCTCCGCCGCGTTGAACACGATCCCGGTAACGAAGCCCCCCCCTGCGATTGCGACGTTTCGGAAGGAATAGCGCTGCGAGGGCGGCGGCGCCGGGGTGGCGTCCGCACAGCGGCACGGGCATGGCGACAGTACGAGTGCTGCCGCGATCGGCAGGAGTAAGCTGGCTCGGGGGGTTGGCATGGGGCGGGGAGCAAGAATCTGGCCGTGCGGCCGGCAAATCGCAAACGGGAAGGCCGCCTACAGTATCGGGGCCAGGAGCCGGCAGAGGTCCTCGGCGATGCTTGTCAGAAGCCTCCGCTTGGTGATCACAGGGACGACGCACCGCCCGAGCACGTCGTCGATCCACGCCCTTATGCCTGCGATCTCGGGCTCGGTGTAGATGAACACCCCGACCTCGAAATTGACGAAGAGGCTCCGGAGGTCGAAGTTTGGCGAGCCGACCAGGGCGACCGTCTCGTCGACGACGATCGCCTTGGCGTGGATCATCCCCTGTGTGTAGAGGAGCACGTGCCCGCCGGCCTTGATGAGCTCGCGGGTGAAGTTGCGCCGCGCGAAGTCCGTAACCGGGTGGTTCGACTTCGCGGGGACGACGAGCGTGACGCTGCAGCCCGCCCGGGCCTTGACGATCATCGAGCGCAGGAGGACCTCGTCGGGGATGAAGTAGGGGGTCACGATCCAGATGTTACGCTCCGCCTGCTGGATCATGGAAATTATCCCCTCGTAGAGCGGGTCGCCCGGGACGTCGGGGCCGCTCGCGACCACCTGGAGGTCGCATTGCCCCATGATGGGGGCGCCGCCGGCCCGGGCGTCCGCCCGGACGGCGTCGGGGGACTGCCGCGTGACGAAGCACCAGTCGGCCACGAAGACCTCGCCCAGGACCACGGCTCCCGGGCCCTCGATCACGACGCCGAAGTCGCGAAATCGCTTCGGGAATGGCACGGGGCCCATGTATTCCAGGGCGATGTTGCGGCCGCCGATGATCGCGGTCACCCCGTCGAAGATGGCTATCTTCCGGTGGCTCCTCAGGTTGGCCGAGCCGCGCGACGTGAAGGGCATGACCGGCATGAAGCGGCCGACCTCGCCTCCCGCCTTCCGGATCGGGTCCACGAATCCCTTGGAGGAAATGAGGCAGCCGAGCGCGTCCAGGAGGAGGCGCACCTTGATCCCCTCCCGGGCGCGCTGGGCGAGGAGTTCGACGATCCTTCTGCCCGTCGCGTCGCGGCCGAGGATGAACGTCGCTATGTGGATCGAGTGACGGGCGCCGAGGATCCGGCGCTCGAGCTCAAGGTAGTCCTCCTCACCCGTCAGGAGGAGCTTGAGGCGGTTCCCCCCCACGGGTTCAAAGCCGCCCGCGGCCGCGACCGTCTTGGCGACTGGGAGGCAGACGCGGTGCGTCTCGGCCACGCAGATCTGCGGCATGATGGGAAGGAGCTCCTTCTTGTCCTTGGCCAGGCGCCGGAGCTTCCTGCCGCCGATCAGCAGGTAGAGCGGGACTCCCAGCCAGGGGATAAAGACGATGACGAGCAGCCACGCGAAGGTGTTGGCCGGCGCCCGGCGCNNCAGGTGGGCGAGGAGGCCGCCCGGGACGAATCGGTCTATGAACTGGATCAGGTTCGTCATGCGCGACCCAAGGAAGGACTAGGACGCGGGTGCGCGCGAGTCGCAAGTGCCGCAGGGGCAGGCGCCTCCGCGCACACGGGACCCTCCCGGGCCCCTCGGCCAAAATGGACCTTGACGGAACCCCCCGCCCGTGGATGTTTCGGCGTTTGCATTGGTGGAGTTGAGCAGTGGCCGCTCCGGAGACTGTAAATCTCCCGTCTTACGACACCGTTGGTTCGAATCCAACCTCCACCACCATTTGGCGGCCGCCTTAGAGGAGCAGGCGCAGCACCTCAATTACCTTACGTCCGATGATCCGGCGCCGTTCCGGAGAGACCCGGCCGATGACCTCCGACACGCCATCCTTAGGGATGACGTAAAGGAACCGTGCATCGACGGTGGCCTGGAATTCCAGCCCATCCGCCCCATTGAGGACCACCTGGTGGGGCTTCACCTGGCCACCGGGCACCCGCTTGGAGCAGGCCAGGACATTCAGGTTCGCCATGTGCGCGGAAGCGCACCATTCCTCTCCCGAGAGGACGATCCCACGATGAAGATCTCGATCTTGCTGGCGGATGCGAAAGCGCACGATGTCCCATTGCCGAACGGGGATCATCGTGGAGGGGAGAAACTAGCCGGGGCCGAATTCGCGAGCGCTATCATTGGGTCATCTGCCTCAATAGCAAAGAACCCGAAGGGACGGTTGGGGATCGGCTCAATTTCGGTGACAGGCTCGATGCGGAAGAGGCGTTCCTTGCGCCGGACATAGACACTTTGCCCATCGCCAGCCTTGTCGAGGAGTTGGCCAAGCTTGGCCTTCGCCTGTGAAACGGTGAGTGTTTTGAGCATGGTCTAATAATGGTTCATAAAACGGACCATATCAAGAACCTATTCGGTCCGATCATCCTCGATCGCTCATGGTATGCAAGCCCGCTTGCTGTTGGACTTTTGGAGGGATACGGCGAGCGCGGATTGGGCAGATCGCATTGAATACTTGCCGCGCGATCACCTTCCGCCACCCGCCTAGCTCGGCACTGAACTATTCGGGATGTTTGTTGGATCAGCCGCGGGCCCACTCGGATTTCACGTGCTCCGGCCTGAAGCCCATCCCGACGATCCTGGCCGGAATCCGCCTGAGGACGGGCATGCGGCGCATCAGCCGGAAGATCGCCGGTATCTTGACCGGCTTGCTCGCGTCTAGGACGCGGGTGATCACCCGCTTCTGGATGAAGAGCTGGACACGCTGCGTGAGGCGGGTCGGCATCGTGCGCCTTCTCTCGACCGCTATCAGGCAGGCCTCGTCCACCGTCCCGACGAGGAGCCTGGCGGCGAGGATGTTCGAGGCCGCGACGGCGTCCTGGATCGCCAGGTTTATCCCAACGCCCCCGATGGGCGACATCGCGTGCGCCGAGTCGCCGATGCAGAGGAGT
>PMSP01000383.1 GCA_003168315.1 Opitutaceae bacterium | reverse complement strand
TCGCCGTCAATGCCCGCGACGCCATGCCGGAGGGCGGCGTGCTGGCGGTTGAGGCTAGAAACGTCGACTTGAGCGCGGCGGAACTCCTGACGCACTCCCCGGCCAAGCCGGGTCCCTACGTGGCGCTCAGCGTGACGGACTCGGGCGAGGGCATTGCGCCCGCGAACCTCGAACGGATCTTCGATCCGTTCTTTACGACGAAGGCACCGACCAAGGGTACCGGGCTCGGGCTGTCAACGGTCCTGGGAATCATCCGCAGCCACCACGGATTCGTCTCCGTGACCAGCTCGCTCGGCCGCGGAACCAAGTTCTCGATCTACCTGCCGGCCGCGCCGAAAGCGGTCGGGGTCGCCGAGCAGCTGCCCGCCGACGCCCCGCCGCGCGGCCAGGGCGAACTCATCCTGGTGGTCGACGACGAGGAGCCAATCTGCACCGCGACGCGCCTCCTATTGGAGAACCATGGCTACCGGGTGGTCACGGCCAACGAGGGCGCCGCGGCACTTGCGAGCTTTGTCGAGAATCGGGGCGACGTGCGGCTCGTGCTGACCGACCTGATGATGCCGATCATGGGAGGCGTAACGCTGATCCGGGCGCTTCACCTCCTCGACCCCGAGGTGAAGGTGCTCGCGACGAGCGGGCTCACGGACAAGGAAAACCACCTGAAGATCGAGGACCTGGGCATCGATGGGATCATCGAGAAGCCGTGCGACCCCAATGAATTGCTGAGGACAATCCGGGAGCACCTGCTCCGGGTGAAGCCTGCCGCAATGGCCGAGGAGAAGCTCGAGGCGACCGTGCCGGCGTAGCGCCCCGGGACTTGGACGCTGGGCGGCGCCCTGAGATAGAATCCATTCGCGTCCCCGAGCTCCTGGAGACAACTTGGCGGGCGTCCAGGCCGAGTTTCCCGATGCCATCCCAATCCCGAGGCCTTCGCTGGTCGATCGCCGCGTCCCTGCTTTCATCGCTCCTGTTTGCCGCGGGTGTTTCGGGCGCCGCCCCTTCCTGGAGGGAGCAGCACGACCAGCTCGTCATCCGCCTGCGGGCGCTCAAGGACAAGGAGGGGGACTTCGGGGCCGCCTACCAGCCCCTCTACCATGCGATGATCGGGTGGTACGAGGCGTGGGGCGGGCGAAACGACAGCCCCGTCGACGCCAACATGGTGAGCCCGGAGGAGTATGCCTCCGGTCTCGCGGACGCCCTGGAGCACGGCCGCAACTTCATCGCCGAGAACCGCGGGTGCCTCTTCCCGCTCATGTTCGAGAAGGCGCTTCCCGGCGGAAGGGTCGTCCGGTGCAACTACTGGCTCATCCTTCCCAGGGGATTCCCTTCGGAGGGACGCCGGTTTCCGCTGCAGGTGGGCCTTCACGGCTCGGGCTGGCTCGCCCACAAGATCTCCTTTGCCCGGGGCAAGAATGACGACAGCCCGATGTTCTCGGTGACGCCCATAGACGAGGCGGGGCCGTGGCAGGTGGACTTCCTGAACGCCTACCTCGACGAGCTCGAGTCGATCCTGCCCGTGGACCAGGACCGCGTCTATCTCGAGGGCCACAGCCTCGGGGCGATGGCCACCTGGGAGTGGTCCCTCGACAACCCGGAGCGGTTTGCGGCCATTTCCCCCAGGGACGGGGTCGGGGAGCCCTACCGTGCGATCCGGCTGAGGAACGTTCCCGCCTGGGTCATCCACGGGGGGAAGGACGACGTCATCTATCCGGGATACGCGGAGGAGATGATATCGGCCATCCGGGCAACCGGGGGGACGGCCAGGTATTCACTCCTTCCGGAGGCGCCGCATAATGTGCCGGCGGACTTCGACCAGGCTTCCGTCGTCACCTGGTACCTGGAGCACACCCGGAGTCACCGCCCGCCTCCGCCGGACCCGAGGGACGCCCTCGGCCTGAACGACGCGGGCTTCTCGCAGTGGGTGGTCCTGACGGCGCCGGCGGGCGAATACTGGAGGTCCGCGCCCGTCGAGGAGCCGGACGGCGTCTGGGAGGTCCGCAAGGATGAGTTGCCGCTCTTCAGGAAGATCCAGGACAGGGGACTCCTCGTCGACGAGCCGATCCGCCAGGTCTTTGGGCCCGGCCGGTCGAGGGCCACGCTTTGGCTTGAGGTCCCTCCCGCCCTGGCCCCGCAGGCGGCCTCAGATTCCTCCGTTGTCCACGTCGATGCGCGGAAAGCGGCGCGGTTCTATTTCAGGGGAACCTATCGCGACGGCCTCGCGCACGCCGACCTGATCGCCCCTCAGGTTGCGGCTTCCGGGCGGACCTTTTCCGGCACGGTTTGGGTGACGCCGCTTTCCCTCTGGCAGAACAGCCCGAGGGGGATCGCGGAGTACTCCGTCGAGCTCAATTAGGGGAAGCCGCCCTCCTCGGCAGGAGCCTGGCGAGGATGAAGGCTATCCCGCTGAACGCGAGCGCCTCGTAGACGCTCGTCCACTCATTCCCGTTCGAGCCGTAGGGGGCGCGGATGGCCAGCGGAATGTGAAGGACGATGAGCCACGCGAATATCATTGAACCGAGGAGGCCCGACGCCAGCCGTGCCCTGATCCTCAGGATCATGCCAACGCCGGCGGCGATCAGGGCGACGCCGCAGAAATAGGTCCAGAACACGTGCCCGGGAATCCATGTGGGCACGAGCGAGGCGACAAACGCCGTGTAGAGGAAGTGGTCGACGCCGAAGACGGCGACCGTGATTCCGAGGGCGAGGCACCCGAAGTCCAGGAATCCCCTGTCCAGCCGGGGACGGTCGGGGTCGCGGACCGAGGCTGCGGCGACGAAAGCTCCCCCCGAAAGCGTCAGCTCCTTGAAGGCGTCCGTCCATGCGCCGAGGCTGCGGAATTTCGGTAGCTGGCCCGGGATGTGCCGGAAGACGAGGACAGCGAGGAGAGCCGAGCCGAGGACCACGGCCGCCGGCCGGGCCGCCTTTCCGACCAGGATGGCGCCGCCGGTGATGACAAGGCCCGTTCCGGCCACGCAGGTCCAGAAATATTGGCCCGGCAGCCACGCGGGGAAGGACGGCACGATGACGGGAACGAAGTCCCCGTTGTAGAAATGCTGCAGCCCGAGGGCGATGATCCCGGCCGCATAGAAGCGGCGGCCGGCCGAGACCACGTTCGCCTCCATTTCCGGGGTCATGAATGTGCCGGGCCGGGGCAGGCGCCGGGAGCGTTGCTCTGGACACGGGGCATGTAAGGCGGTGAGACTAGTAACACCGGGCCTGTCCGCAACCCTTCATGCCGCCCTCGGGGGGCCGGGAGGGCGTCGAGAGTTGAAGGGAATGGGAGCCGCCCGGTGTTATACCGGGCAAATCCCCCACACCATGAAAAGCCTACGAACATTGGCGGCCTGCGCCGCCGCCCTTTGCGGATCGTTCTCCTTCGCGGCGCTGCCGGGGGAGCCCGACTACATCCCCGTGCAGATCCACCAGACCGAGGAGGCCACCTTCCCGAGGAGCCTGGTTATCGACGGGATAAAAAGCGGCGCGGCCACGGTCGCGATCGCGATCGACGACAACGGGCATCTGGCCGACTACCTCGTCACCGGGTACTCGAAGCCGGCCTTCGGCGACCAGGCGGTCGCCGCCATCAAGAAGTGGAAGTTCGAGCCCGCGCGCATCCACGGTGCGCCGCGCAACTCCAAGGCCGATCTCACCTTCAGGTTCGAGCTGGAGGGCGTCGTCGTCGTGACAATGAGCGCCGTCTCTAATATCGAGCTTATCCACAACAAGATAGCCCCGGGCGCCGACTCCTACACCGCCTGCACGCTGAGCCAGCTGGACCGGATCCCTAACCCGACCAAGATCGTGAACCCCGTCTATCCCGCCCAGCTCGCGCGGTCCAGCCGCGGAGGCCACGTCCTCGTCGAATTCTACATTGATGAGCAGGGCCGCGTCAGGATGCCCTCGGTCAATCCCGAGACAATCGAGGCCAACGAGGAGCTGGCCGCTGTCGCCGTCACGGCCGTCAGCCAGTGGCACTTCGACCCGCCGCTCTCCAGGGGGAGGGCCGTCCTCGTCCTGGCGCAGCAGGACTTCAGCTTCAAGCCGGGCGCGCCCTGAGGGGCGGAACGGGGTCAGCAGGCGAATGTCTCGCGGAAGAACCCAGCGAGCTCCTGGCGCAGGTGCTGGCGGGCGCGGTACAGGCGGGTCTCGACGCCCCGCTCCGAGCAGCCCGTGATCGCCCCGATCTCGCGGTAGGACAGGCGCTCGTAGTGGTGGAGGAGCACCGACACCTTGAGGTCGTGGGGGAGGGCGTCTATGGCCCTCTTGAGGGCGTCGAGGGACTCATCGCGCGCGAGGACGGCGTCCGGGCTGGGCTCGAGCGTGGCCGGCTCAGTCGTCACGTCGCCCCGGCCGGCGCCGGAATGCGCGTCCGTCCCGGGCGGCCCGAAGGCCACCGTCGGGTGCCTCCTCTTCCAGCGGTGGTGGTTGTGGCAGAGGTTCGTCAGGGCCGTGAAGAGCCACGCGGACAGGTTCGTGTCGGGTCGCAGGCGCATCCGGCGCTGGTAGAGGCGAACGAACGTCTCCGCCACCAGGTCCTGGGCGTCGGCCGAGCTCTGGACGTAGCGGTAGGCGAAGCTCGTGAGCGGCCGCTGCCACCTCGCTATCAGCCGGTTCAGCGCCGCCGCCTCGCCCTGCTGCAGGTCGAGCAGGTTCGCGCGGTCGGTGGCGGCGTCGTTGGACACGGGGCGCGGGGCTGCGCTCAGTTTGTCAGGGGGATGGCCTGCGGCGTTGTCGCGGCTACGATGCCAAGGTAGTGCTCGCGCTGGGACGGCGTCATCTCGCTCGCCGCCGCCTGGACCAGCTGGCGCGTCGAGTCGAGGCACTCGCGGCTGACGTTGCGGCGGTTCTCGACGAACTGGGCGAACTCGATGAAATCCACGCTGTCGGACGTGCGGCGGGTGTTCTCGAAGGCGGCGAACTCCGCCTGCATCTGCCCCACTTGGGCCGCAAGGGCCCGCAGCCTCGGGCTCGAGGCCTCGTGGAGCTCCCGGATCCGCGCAAACTGGGCATCGCTCAGCTGGAGCTCGCCCCTCATCCAGGCGAGCTGCCCGTCCAGCGTGGACGGGTCGCTCGGGCGATGGAGCCGGAGGTAGGCCAGGTTGGTGGATATCCCGACAATCAGGCCGAGGATGAGGACGAGGGCGCCGCGCTTCATGGTGCCTTGGCGACCGCGTTCTCCTTCAGGAGGGGGTCGATCAACTGGAGATAGCTCTGGGCAAGGAGGGCGCTGTGCTCCCTCTGCTCGTGGTTGAGCCGAACCTCGGCTAGGAAGAGGCCGAGGAGGGCGCAGCAGGCAACGAACAGGGCGGCGAATGGTGCCCGGGAAAGCCACGCGTCCATCTCCGCCCAGAATCCCTCGCGGCGCCCGCCCTCGGCCATCATGATGCGGCGCCAGACTTCAGGCGAGAGGTTGGGCGCGGGCTCCTTGGGGCAGGCCCAGCGGTCGAGCAGGGGGTCGAGGGGGTCGGGTGGGGTGGACATGGGATCCGGCGCAGGCCGGCGGCATCCCGCATAACACCATCCCCGTTCAAAGTCCTTCAAAAATTTGCTTCTCGGCGCAGGTGTCGATTCATGCGAGTCTTTCGGCTTCAATCCCGGGTGGTACAGGAAATTCCGGCCCGGTTCGCCCGCATAACGCCATAATCATGAAGGCAATCGTCAAGGGCCTGTTCCGGCCCCGAAGCCTTGAGCTCTTTGACGGGACCTACACCCGGCAGAAG
>PMSP01000326.1 GCA_003168315.1 Opitutaceae bacterium | reverse complement strand
CCGGGGCTGTTGACCCGCAGCACGATCGCCTTGACCGCCGAGTCCTCGCGCAGCCGCCTGATCTCCCGGGCGAACTTGGCGCCGCCGATCTCAGACCGGTCGCCCTCGCCCTCCACGATCTCGCCCTCGGCGTAGACGATGGCCACGCCGCCCTGGGAAAAGGCCCCCGACGGCGCCGACAGGTTGGTCTTCGCGTAATACGCAAGCTGCACCTGCTTGAACGAGTCGGTCGCCGACGTGACCCCGGTCTCCCTCTTCAGGCGGTCGATGATCTCGTCGCGGTAGGCAACCCGGTCGACCAGGTGGGTCCTCAGCGCGATGGACGGCTTGATGATCCCCTCCGCGTCGACGGTCGCCTGGATCGTCTCGGCCGGGATGCCGCGCGCGCGGCTGATGTCCGAGACGAGGGTCCCCCAGATGTCATCGAGGAGCTTCTGGAGCTGCTCGCGGTTCTCCGGGCTCATGTCCGTCCTCGTGTAGGTCTCGACGTAGGACTTGTACTTGCCAACGCGGGTCACCTGGACCCCGATGCCGTACTTCTCAAAGGCGCCGGCGAGGAACCAGGGCTCGCTCGCCAGGCCGGGCATAATGATCTCCCCGTAGGGGTCGATCACGACCTCGTTGGCCACCGAGGCCAGGTAGAAGTCCCTCGTGGTCGCGTACTCGAGGTAGGCGACGACGGGCTTCCCCGAGGCATGGAAGTCGGAAAGGGCGGAGCGGACCTCGCGCAGGGCGGCGTATCCCGTGCCGTAGCCGCCGGGGGACAGGTTGCCGAGGAGCAGGACGCCGCGGATCTTGCTGTCATGCGCCGCATGGCGCAGGGCGCGGGTGATCGAGCGGAGCTGGAGGGTGTCGTTCCTGCCGTTCGAGAAGTCGCCCAGGTCCAGCGGGGGCGGCGCATCCGTGATGTTCGTCGACAGGTCGAAGACCAGGTAGGAGCCGTCGACGACCTCGGGGGTCTTCTTCTGCTGCCCCATGGCGATGATGGCCCCGATAAAGCCAATGAATAGCAGGACGGCGCCCGTCGTGAACACAATCAATGCGACCAGGGCACCCAGCATCGACGTGATGAAATTCTTCATGAAGTCCCTAAGCCTACCCGCTTTCGGCCCTTCCACCAGTAGAAACCGACGACGCGAAGAAGTGACACAGGAACGGGTTGCATCCCTTTGGGCCGCGGGGCAGAGTACCGGGCATGAACGAGCAGAAGGAACTCCTGACGACCAATCAGAAGGCTCTGACGATCAACCTCGACGTGCCGAAGTACGGCACGTTCGCGGAGATCGGGGCCGGGCAGGAAGTCGCGAGGGAATTCTTCCAGGCCGGGGGGGCCTCCGGGACGATCGCCAAGTCCATCTCGGCGTACGACATGGTCTTCAGCGACGCCATCTATGGCAAGGCGCCGCGGTACGTTTCGCGCGAGCGCCTGAAGCTGATGCTGGACCACGAGTACCAGCTCCTGATCGACCGCCTGTCGGGGACACGCGGCGACCGCACGAACTTCTTCGTCTTCGCCGACACGGTGGCGACCAGCAACTTCAAGGGCACGAACGAGGCCCACGGCTGGCTCGGCTTCCGCTTCCAGACGGAGCCACGGGGCGAGGCGAGCGAGATCGTCATCCATGTCCGCATGTGGGACAAGGAGGCCGTCCTCCAGCAGCAGGCGCTGGGCATCGTCGGGGTCAACTTCATCTACGGAGCCCTCTACTACCGGAGCGACCTCGGCAAGCTGATCGAGTCGCTCAGGGACAACCTGGGGATGGACCGGATCGAGATCGACATGCTTCGCTTCTCGGGGACCGCGTTCGAGAACGTCGACAACCGGCTGATGTCGCTCTTCCTCGTCAAGTTCGGCCTCACGAACGCGGTCATGTTCGGCCAGAAGGGGGAGGTCCTCCAGCCCTCCGAGGTGCTCTACAAGAAGGCGATAATGGTCGAGCGCGGGAGCTTCAGGCCGGTGACACTCGTGAACGTCGACATGCTCGACTGCGCGACGGCCCAGTTCGTCCAGGAGCCCCTCGTTAAGGGAAAGGACATGATCGTCCTCATGGAGATCACCATGAACAACCTCCTGGCGGCGGGCGCGCTCGACGCCCATGACTTCCTCTCGCGGGTCGACCTCCTGGCGGACATAGGCTACACGGTCCTCATTTCCAACTATTCCGAATACTACAGGCTTACGTCATACTTCCGGCGCTACACGAAGGAGATGATCGGCGTCGCGATGGGGATAAACAACCTGATCGAGATCTTCAACGAGAAGTACTACGAGAACCTGGAGGGCGGCATCCTCGAGTCGTTCGGGCGCCTGTTCCGCAACGCCGTGAAGCTGTACATCTACCCGATGCGCCAGGAGGCGTACGAGATGTTCATCGCCCGGACTGACACCGCGGGCATCAACACGCCGGCGCACCCGCTCACATCGAACGTCCTGATCAACGCGAAGAACGTGAGGATCGTCGACAACCTTTCGAACCTCTACGCCCACCTTCTGGAGAACCACTGCATCGACAGCATCGTCGGCTTCGACACCGGCATCCTGAACATCTTCTCGCGCGACGTGCTGCGCCGGATCCACGAGAAGGACGCGACGTGGGAGACGATGGTGCCCAAGCCCGTCGTTGAGGCGATCAAGCGGCGCGGGCTCTTCGGCTACTCCGACACCCCGATCTTCGACGGGAACCAGTAGCATGCGGTTTCACAAGTACCATGCCCTTGGAAACGACTACATCGTGCTCGATCCGGCCGACTACCCCGAGTGGAGGGCCCCGACCGCGGCGCAGGTCCGCGTGGTCTGCCACCGGAACTACGGCGTGGGCTCCGATGGGATCCTCTGGGGTCCTCTTCCCACGGCGAAGGCCGACTTCGGGCTGAGGATCTTCAACCCGGACGGGTCCGAGGCCGAGAAGTCGGGCAATGGGATCAGGATATTCTCGCGGTACCTGTGGGACCAGAAGCGCCAGAAGAACGACGCCTTCACGATCGAGACCCCCGGCGGCGTGGTCCGCTCGGAGGTGACGGACTCCGGGAGGATGGTGACAGTCGCCATGGGCTCCGTGAGCTTCGACAGCCGGATGATCCCGGTGACGGGGCACGCCCGGGACGTCCTGTGCGAGTCCCTCGAGGTGCAGGGGCGCGCGTTCACCTTCTCGGCGGCGACGATCGGCAACCCGCACTGCGTCATCCCGGTCGACGACCTCTCGCCCGAGCTCGCCCGGCGCTACGGGCCCTCGGTCGAGGTGCACCCCCTCTTCCCCAATCGCACGAACGTCCAGTTCCTGAAGGTCGTCGACAGCTCGACGATCCAGATCGAGATCTGGGAGCGCGGCGCGGGCTACACGCTGGCCTCGGGGAGCAGCTCGAGCGCCGCCGCGGCCGTCGCCCACCGGCTAGGGCTCGTGGGNNATCGAGATCGGGGACGGCTTCTCGGTCGTGATGACCGGCACCGTCAACAAGGTGGCGGTCGGCGAGATGCACCCGGAGCTCTTCGAGGTCACGGTCTAGTCGGCCGGCGGGGAACGGGCTTTTTGGCGTTTGCGGGTCGGCTCTCACGGGTTTTACTGGAACCGCACCGCCGCCAATGCCTGGCCTTTCGAATTCCCCGTTGGACGAATCAAAGATCTCACTCCCCCCCTGGCTCCCCTGGGCGACGACGGCGTGCCT
>PMSP01000181.1 GCA_003168315.1 Opitutaceae bacterium | reverse complement strand
GAAATCCGTTGCGGAAACGTCAGTCAGCTTTTCCGACTCCGAAATCGAGCTGAAGAGGCCGGCGCCGGCCGCCGGCGCGAGTCCCGCCAACAGTGCCAGGGCGACTGCGGCCTTCGTGCGGGTGTGATGAGTGCTCATAAACTGAAAGACGCTATTTCGAGGCAACCGTTCCGAGATTCTTTATGTCGCCGAAGTCGACATGGCCCGCCGGCAGGTCCTTGCGGACCAGCCCATTCGTGTCCCGGCCATAGTATTGCGAGGCGTTTTGGGCCATGGCGGCGAGCTGCTTGTCAAATTCGTGCCCGCGCTGGCGGACGCTGAAACGGGTCTCCCAGAGGACGACATTCTTCTTCTGCTTCCATATCTTCTGGAAGTCATAGGCCATCACCACGACAAAGTAGCGGTCGTGCTCGAGCTCATCGATCATGTCCTGGCGGCGGTATTCACGGGGGGTTCCCTTGTAGCTTTCGGTCTCCTGCCACCACGAGTCGTAGCCGAGCATCGTGGCATTGAGCGCATTAACCTGGTCCCGGCTCCGGTTTTCCGCAGCAACCATGGCCAGCGAGCCTGACATGGCGTTGTCGTCGTCCGTCGTGTCCGTGACTATGGCCGTGTACCGGATGCACGGGACCGTCCTGTTCGATGCGCCGAGGCTGGTGCCTGGGTCGTTATAGAACTGGTGGTTCGCGAGCTCCTTCGAGGATGAGATTTTTTGGGAGGCGGCCTGCAGCTCCTGTGCGGCCAGCGACTCGCTGGCCCGCTCGGGAGTGGCCGTCCTGCCCCAGTAGACCATGACGAGGAGCCTCGTCGAGTTCGGGTCCCTCGTCGGCACGTAGTTCTGCCCCCGCATGGACACCGCGACCGTCCGGGCCACGTCCAAGAACTGCAGCCGGTCCATAGTAGGGTCGCTTGTGGCTCCCGCCCAGAGTCCTCCCTTTGCAAATGCGAAGGTCTCCCGCGCATACGAGCCGTCGGGGAGCTTCTTGCGGCTGTAGTCCGGGCTCACCCTCGAGGACACGACGACCACGTCGTCCGTGGCGGTCTCGGCCCATGTGGATTGAAGCACGAGAAAGGCGCCGGCTCCAATCAGAGCCGCGAGCTTCAGGTTCATCGGGCGCAGGGTGTTCACTTTCCTCCTGGGGTGCTTAACAACAGTAGGTTTCCACGAATCCTGGGCCATTGCAAATATGATCTGGAGGGTAACAGGGCTGTTACTTATGCCCGGGCCTCAGGATGCCCCATCCTGCATCCCCTATGTTGAGGCTCTGCCAAGGACGCCGGCACCCGGGCGGCCTCTGCAGGGAGCCTGGTCAGCTGACCCTGAGGACGATCTTGCCGCGGAGATGGCCGTTCTCGAGAACCTCGTGGGCCTGCCGCGCCTTCGCCAGGGGAAATACCCTGCCGAGGGTCACCCGCACCTTCCTGGCGGCGATCAGGCGCGCGATCTCGTCCAGCTGCCCCTGGTGCACCTTCACCATCATGCGAACCCCGCGTGCGTGGTGCTTGCGCGCCTCGGCCTTCGACGGCTCCGTGAGCGTCGAGACGATCGGCCCGCCCCTTTTCTTCAGTACCGTCCACGAGCGGTCCTGTGTCTCGCCTGCAACCAGGTCCAGCACGAGGTCGATGTCGCCGGTCTCCTCCTCGAACCTCTGGTTCTTGAAATCGATCACCTGGTCGGCGCCGAGGGCCTTCACCCACCGCAGGTCCCTCCTCGACGCCGTCGCCACGACGGTCGCCCCGCGGACCCGCGCAAACTGCACCGCGAAATGGCCCACGCCGCCGGCGGCTCCGTGGATCAGGACCCGCTGGCCCCTCTTCAGACGGCCGTGGACGAAGAGCCCCTGCCACGCGGTCAGGGCAGCCACGCCAATCGATCCCGCCTCGAGCTCGCCGACGCCGGGGGGGCGGTGGGCGATCTCGCGCGGCGACGCCACCGTGTACTCGGCGTACGCGCCGCGGTCGTAGTCAAGCATCCCGAACACGGCGTCGCCGGGTTTGAAGCCTCCCTTGCGTCCCATGGCCACGCGGACGACGCCGGCGATGTCGCGGCCGATCACGGCCGGCAGCTCCAACTTGAACATCGTGAATTTTCCCTGGCGGATCTTCACATCGACGGGGTTCACGCCGGCGGCGTGGACCTCGATCAGCAGCTCTCCGCGTCCCGGGACGGGCGGCGGCATCTCCTCCAGCCTGAGGACGCTTGGGCCCCCGGTGCGGTGCATGCGGATAGCCTTCATGGTAAGCGATACCGACCCCTCGCGGCCGCCCCGGTTGCAGGACACCGCAAAGAAAAGCCGCCCCGGCGCCTGGCGCGAGGGCGGCCCACCCAGTTCCAACTTCTTACTCTGTGTATGCCTCGAAGAGGGCTATGCCCGATGTCCCCGAGGCGGAGGTGATGACGGCGGTGTACGCACCCGGGGAGAGCGTCACGAGGACGGCCGAGTCGGCGCTCATGGCTGGGAGCGCGAACGCGCCGACCTTGAGGGCCGCCGTGGAGATGGCCTCCGGGCTCGTGTTGGTCGTCCAGCCCTTGTTCGTTGCGACGACACGCTGGTTGCTGTCGTAAACCGTGACGACGGGGTCGGGGAGCGGACTCGCCACGTTGAAGGTGGCCAGTGTCGGGCCGTCCGCGCGGATCAGGACCGTCCTCGGCGAGGTGCCCTCGATCACGAATCCGCCGATGAAGGTCTCGGTGTTGCTCACGAAGCCGCGGGTGGACACGTTGGCGAGGACCGTGAGCGGCGGGTTGGAGGTGAGGATGGTGCCCCCGGCGCCCACGATGACGAAGCGCTGGAGCGTCGTGGAATACGCCGCCCCGAGGAGC
>PMSP01000263.1 GCA_003168315.1 Opitutaceae bacterium | reverse complement strand
TTCGCAAGGCATCGTTCAAATTTGGACACGACCGTTGGGTGCATTTTACGCTTTCGCGGGTTTCGCTCTTTCTATGTGATGCGTGCCGTGCGGGATACATTCAGGACGATTCTCGGGGTGAGGTTCTACATCTCCAATCTCGAGGGTCTCCTGGATCTCGTGCCCGGGGCCGGCCTTGTCGTTGTCCCGTCGGCCCCGGTGATGTCCCGGCTGGCCGACGACCCCGCGCACCGCGAGGCGCTTGAGGGCGCGGACTTCGCGGTCACGGACAGCGGTTTCATGGTACTCCTCTGGCTTCTTCGGACGGGCGAGAGGGTGCGGAGGATCTCCGGGCTGCGCTTTCTCCGCGGCCTTCTGGACCGGGGCGGTTTCAGGGGAAGGGGAGAGACATTCTGGGTGATGCCGTCCGCCGGCGACTCCGAGGCCAACTTGGCCTGGCTTCGCGGCCGGGGCTTCGAGGTTTCCAGTGAGGACGCCTACGTGGCGCCGTTCTATCCCAGGGAGGGCCCGATTTCCGACGGAACGCTCCTGGAACTGATCTCCGCGCGCAAGCCGGCGCTCATCGTCGTCGCCCTGAGCGGCGGGGTCCAGGAGAGGCTGGGGTGGGAGCTCCGCCAGCGTCTGGGATACAGGCCCGCCATCCTCTGCATTGGCGGCGCGATCGCTTTCCTGTCGGGACGCCAGACCCGGATACCGGTCTGGGCGGACCGGCTCGCCCTCGGCTGGCTCCTTCGATTCATCTCTGCGCCGCGTGCCTTTGCGGCCAAGCTCCGGGGCGTCCAGCGCCTTCCCGGGCTCATCTGGAAATTTGGCTCCGGAAGCGTGAGTCCCTGAAATTCCCCACCGGCCCGACGGCAGTTGAACTGGGGCCGTTTTCCATTTCAGATCGACCTTAAACGCGATGATCCTCGGACTCACAGGCGGCTTTGGATGCGGCAAATCGACGGCGGCGAAGCTCTTCGTCGAGCGGGGATTCCGGCGCCTGGACGCGGACACGGTGGTGCGGGAGCAGGTTCTGCCCGCCGAGGCCGTCGCGGCCTCCCTGCGGGCCCATTTCGGAGCCGGGATATTCAACCCCGAGGGGCTGGTCGACCGTCCCTCCCTNNTTTGCCGTTGACTCGGAAAGGCTTTGGCTCGAGGAGCTTACCCATCCCATCTTCTTCGGGATCGCCCGGGGCCTTTTCCGGACCAATCCCGGGGTGGACTGGGTGGTTGAGGTGCCCCTCCTCTTCGAGAAGACACTGGAGAATTGGTTTGATTTCACGCTCTGTGTCGCGTGTGATCCTTCCTCGCAACTCGCTCGTTTGGAGCAGCGCGGTTTGGACCGCGGGCTCGCCGAGCAACGCATATCCAAGCAACTGCCGCTGGCGCGGAAGATCGAGCTGTCCGATCTCGTCCTGTGGAATGATGGTTCAACCGGATTTCTCAAGTCGCAGGTCGACCGCATCGCCGACTCCCTAGACCGAGCCAAGGCAGGCACCCCCCTTACAGAAAACCCCAATGTCCCTTCCTCCCAAGACCGACGACGAGAGTTCCGCGCCTGACGACGGCGCAAAGACCGCCAAGCGCGGCAGGCCGCGCGCGCGCAAGGCGGAGGGGGAGGGCGAGTCGGTTCGGCAGGAGGCGCCCCCGGCTATCTTTGCCCCGGACAGGAGGCCCGAGCCGGAGGCCCAGGCCTCCCAGCCCCAGTCCCCGCAGGAGCCCCAGCAGCCCGACGGCGCCGGCGGCCCGCGCGACGTCGGCCCCGACAACGGCGGAGGCGGCGACAGCCGCCAGGACGGGAGGCAGGACCAGGGCGGCGGCCGCGGCGAGTGGCAGGACCGCAATTCCTGGAAGCGCAACAAGCGCAAGAGGGGCCGCCACGGCGGCGGCCAGTGGCAGCCGGCCCAGGGCGCCGGCAATGCGCCGCGCTATCCCCAGCAGCCCCCGCCCCCTTCGCCCGCGCCGGTCTACGGCGACCTGCCGGGACCCGGACGCTTCGAGGACCTGGCCGCGCTGGACGCCCTCGCGAAGGAAATCTCCTCCGGGAAGGGCGATACGCTCTACCTCGACCACCTCTACGCCCTCAACCTGGCCGACCTGACCGCGTTCGCGCGCGGCATGAAGATCCCCTTCGAGGGCGCCCCGAACCGGCTGAAGCTGCTCTCCGAGATATTCGTCAGGGCGACCGCGGACCGCCGGGCCCTCGGCGACCGCGGGTACGTCGACATGAACGACCACGGGGCGTTCATCGTCCACGAGCACGTCAACTACCGCCTCTACCCCGAGGACTCCTACCTTCCCGAGAGCCTGATCCGCCGCTACGGCCTCAAGCGCGGGCACCAGGTGGAGGTCCTCATCCAGCCGCCGCGAGACGGCGAGCGCTGCCCGTCCGTCATCCGCATCGACAAGGTGATGGGCCACGACCCCGAGGACATCTCCAAGGTCACGCCGTTCGAGGAACTGGTGCCCTATTACCCGCTGAAGAGGATCCTCCTCGAGGACCCGGACATCCAGAAGGACGTGTCGATGCGGGTCGTCGACATCCTGACCCCGATCGGCTTCGGCCAGCGCGGGCTGATCGTCGCCCCGCCGCGGACGGGAAAGACGATCCTCCTGCAGAACATCGCCAACTCGGTCTCCGAGAACAGCCCGTTTGCGAAGCTCATCCTCCTCCTTGTCGACGAGCGGCCCGAGGAGGTCACCGACTTCAGGCGGCACACCAAGGGCGAGGTCGTCTCCTCGACCTTCGACGAGGCGCCCGAGAGCCATGTCCACTGCGCCGAGATGGTGGGCGAGAAGGCCCGCCGCCTGGTCGAGCAGGGCGAGCACGTTGTCATCCTCCTTGATTCCATCACGCGGCTCGCCCGGGCCTACAACGCCCTGGCCTCGAGCTCGGGCAAGATCATGTCGGGCGGCCTCGAGTCGAACGCGCTCCAGAAGCCGAAGCGCTTCTTCGGCGCC
>PMSP01000079.1 GCA_003168315.1 Opitutaceae bacterium | reverse complement strand
ACGGGAGGACCCCGGATCCCGAGGTCCTCGCCTACGACACGAGCTACGCCGCCGCCCGCGCCGACCTGAAGGACGTGAGCGTCTCGGCCTGATGGTCCTCCACGGGATCGACTGGCTCGCGATCGGGGGCTACGTCCTCGTGATCGCCTGCGCGAGCGTCCTCCTCTCAAGGAAGCCCAAGTCGAGCGAGGACTACTTCCTCGCGGGCCGGTCGCTGCGCTGGCCGTTCATCGGGGCCTCGCTCTTCGCGGCCAACATCTCGGCGGAGCACTTTGTCGGGCTGGCGGGGAGCGGCTACGCCGGCGGGATGGCGGTCGGGGGGTACGAGTGGTCGGCCGTGTTCTGCCTCGTCCCCCTGATCACGCTCTTCCTCCCCTTCTACATAAGGAACAGGATCTTCACCGTCCCCGAGTTCCTGGAGCAGCGCTACGGGGTCGGGATCCGCCTGTTCTTCTCGGGCTTCATGGTGATCCTCTCCGTCCTGACGAAGATCTCGATCTCCCTCTGGGCCTCGGCGCTCGTGTTCTCGGACCTCCTGGGATGGAACCCGCTCGCCGTCATCTGGGTGGTCGGCCTCGGCACGGCCCTCTACACGATGAAGGGGGGCCTTAGGATCGTCGTCTACACGGACGCCCTCCAGACGACGGTCCTCCTCGTCGCCGCCGTCATCCTGACGGTCGTCGGGCTGCAGCACGTCGGCGGCTGGCAGGGCCTGCACGCGAAGCTCGCCCCGTCGATGTTCTCCATGGTCAGGCCCGCGACCGACCCCGACTACCCGTGGCCGGGGATGTTCTTCGCGGTGTTCCTTGCGGGCAGCTTCTACTGGTCGATGGACCAGGTGCTGGTCCAGCGGGCGTTCGCCGCCAAGAACCTGAACGAGGGCCGCAAGGGCGCGATCCTCTGCGGGTTCCTCAAATTGACGACCCCGTTCCTCCTCGTCCTTCCGGGGCTGATCGCGCGCGCGATGTACCCCAACCTGTCCCGGCCGGACAAGGCCTACGGCGCCCTCCTTCTGCACATCATGCCGGCCGGGCTCCTCGGCCTCACGATCAGCGGGATCGGCGCCGCCCTGATGGGGCACATCAGCGCGACCTACAATTCCGTCTCGACGCTCGTGACCCGCGACTTCTACCTGCGCTGGCGGCCCGCCGCGCCGCAGGCCGAGCAGATCCGGGTCGGCCGGGGAGCCGTCCTCGCCGTCTTCATCCTCGGCTCCCTCTGGGCGCCGATGATCGACCGGTTCGGGAACCTGTTCAGCTACCTGCAGACGATCCAGGTGTACCTGATGCTCCCCTTCGCGGGGATCTTCTTCGCCGGGGTCCTCTGGAAGCGGACGACGACCGAGGGGGTCGTGGCCTGCCTCTGCACGGCCGGCGTGGTCTGCCCGCTGCTGATGGCGAACGGCAAGTACCACTTCCTGCCGTTCATGGAGGCGCCGCTCCTCAGGCCCTGGCTTCACGCGGCCATGCTCGCCTTCGCGGTCTCGATGGTGGCGCTCGTCGCCGTGAGCCTCGCCACCCGGCGGACGCCGGAGGCGAAGCTCGCTCAGACGACCGTGTCGGACTTCGGGACGCTCGTCGCGCCCGGCGACGGGAAGGGGCTCCAGGACTACCGCCTCTGGCTCGGCGTCCTCCTGGCCGTGACGGCCGCACTCTGGTATTCCATGCGCTGAGGCCGCCCCCAAGAATCTCATTCCCATCCCGGACCCGCTCGGATAGAAATCCGCCGCCCCGGGAACCCCCTCCGGCCGCAGCTCCCCCAACCCCATGCCCGAAACGCTAGCCCCAGCAGCCCCCGCAGCCCTGGACCCCTCGGCCGAGAAGCTTAGCATGCGCGAGAAGTTCTCATACGGGTTCGGCGACCTGGCGTCCTGCCTCTACTGGCAGACCATCTCGACCTACCTGGCGATATTCTACACCGACATCTTCGGGATCACGGCGCTGGCGGCGGGGACGATGATGGGACTCAGCCGCTTCAGCGACGCGTTCTTCGACCCGCTGATGGGCATGCTCTCGGACCGCACGAGGACCCGCTGGGGGAAGTTCCGGCCCTTCCTCCTCTGGGGCTGCGTGCCGCTGGCGGTCGCGGGCTTCCTGACGTTCTTCGTCCCCGACTTCGGGCCGAAGGGCAAGCTCATCTGGGCCTACCTCACGTTCAACGCCATGATGCTGATCTACACGGCGATCAACATCCCCTACACGGCGCTCCTCGGCGTCATCTCGCCGAACCCGAACGAGCGCACGTCGCTCTCGTCCATCAAGTACGTCGGGGCCTTCGCCGGCGGCATCATCGTCTCCGCGACCCTCCTGCCGATGGCCAAGGTTGGCGGCTGGCTCGGCGCGACGACGGTCCAGCGCGGCTGGGAGATGTCGTTCGTGATCTACGGCGTCGCCTCGGTCATCTTCTTCCTGATCGTCTTCTTCAACACGAAGGAGCGCGTGCTCCCGCCCAAGGCGCAGAAGACCTCCTACAGCAAGGACCTGGGCGACCTCGTGACCAACCGGCCGTGGCTCGTGCTCCTGATCACGACGATCACGTTCATCTTCTTCGTGGCCCTCCGGGGCAACGTGACCGCGCACTACTTCAAGTACTACGTCGGCTCGCAGACCCTGACGCTTCCCGCCTTCCTGCCCAAGTCCATCGCCGGGACGCAGGTGTGGAGCTGGGAAAGCCTCGTCTCGGCGTTCAACACGAGCAACCAGGTCCTGTCGCTCATCGGGGTCATATTTGTCCCGTTCTTCGCCCGCCTGGTGGGCCGGAAGTCGGCGTTCGTCATCCTGCTCATCATCGCGATCGCCTGCACGAGTTCATTCTATCTCCTGCGGCCCGACCAGCTTCTCCTCATCTACGGCATCAACGCCATCGGCTCCATCACGGGCGGCCCGCTGAGCGCGCTCCTCATGGCGATGTACGCCGACACCGCGGACTACGCCGAATGGAAGACCGGGCGGCGCGCCACCGGGCTCATCTTCTCCGCATCGATCTTCGCGCAGAAGCAGGGCTGGGGCCTCTCGGGCGGGTTCACGCTCCTCCTCATGGGCAGCCTGGGGTTCGTGGCCAACCAGGCCCAGACGCCCGGCTCGCTGCACGGCCTGGTCGAGCTGATGAGCATCTTCCCGGCGGCATTGGGGATTCTCGCGCTCCTGCTCCTCGTTTTCCTGTATCCCCTGAACGAGAGGAGGATGTCGGAGATCGCCGCCGAGCTGAAGATCCGCCGCGCGGCGGACGCCGCGAGCACAGCCTAGGCTTGAGAGGATCCGCGTCCCATTATTGGGACGGGGCGGTTTCGGTTCTGAAGATTCAGGGTCTCCACGGCCGGTCGTTAATCCTTCGCAAGAATCTATTCGTCAATGTCTAACATGATTGGTTGAGGTCTGGCACGGACCTTGCGATGCTGAGGCCATGATTGAGCTGAAAAGCATCGAGCGCGTCTATCCCCTGAAGGGCGGTCCGTTCTATGCCCTGCGGTCCATCACGCTCGGGATCGGCGAGGGCGACTTTGTCTCGATCATGGGGCCGTCCGGCTCCGGGAAGTCGACCCTCCTCAACATCCTCGGACTCCACGACTCGGCCTGGGACGGTGAGTTCCGCTTCGGGGAGGCCGACGTCCACAAGCTCTCGCAGAAGCAGAGGCTCGAGCTCCAGAAGAAGAACATCGGGTTCGTCTTCCAGAGCTACCACCTCCTGGACGACCTGACGGTCTACGAGAACCTCGAGATCCCCCTCTCCTACCGCAACGTCCCGAAGGCGGAGCGCCAGACGATCGTCTGCGACACGCTTGACCGCTTCCGGATCGTCGCGAAGAAGGACCTCTACCCCTCGCAGCTTTCCGGGGGCCAGCAGCAGCTGGTCGCCGTCGCGCGCGCGCTCGTCGCCCGGCCCCGGCTGATCCTGGCCGACGAGCCCACCGGGAACCTCCATTCCGACCAGGGCCGGGAGATCATGGAGCTCTTCGGGAAGCTCAACAGGGAGGACGGGGTCACCATCGTCCAGGTGACGCACTCGGAGGCCAACGCCGCCTACGGCCAGAGGGTCCTGCGGCTCGCCGATGGCCTCCTCCTCAAGTAGCATGCGACGGATCGCGATCCTACTCATGGCGTTCGCCACCTGCGCCGCGCTGGCGCAGACCCCGCCCGCGCAGGAGGCGATCCCCACGCTGACGCTCGACGACGCGATCCGCCTCGCGCTCCAGAGGAACAAGAATCTCAAGGTCTCGTCGTACCTTCCGGGGATCGCGCGGGCGAACCTCCTCGTCGCGCGAGGGGCGTTCGACCCCAGCCTGGTGGCCGAGCGCCTGTATCAGTCCTCGCAGTTCAACGATTCGGTCGGCCCAATCCCGATCAACGACCTCACAAAGATCGACACGTACAGCGCGGGCGTCCAGGGGCTGTTGCCGGTCGGCACGCTATACCAGATAACGGCGAGCACCATCGAGACCCGCGACGTCTACAATGGGATCACCCAGAACTACCAGACATTCGGCGGCTTCTCGGTGACGCAGCCGCTCCTGAAGGGATTCGGGCTGGCGGCCAACCTGGAGCAGGTGCGCATACAGAAGGCCAACCGCTCGATCAGCGACCTGACCTACCAGCTGTCCGCGATCAACACGGTCACCAACGTCATCGTGGACTACAGCAACCTGCAGCTGGCGCACGACCAGCTCGAGTCCGCGCAGGCCGAGAACGCGCTGGCCAACAGGCAGGTCCGGGAGAACGAGGAGAAATACAAGGCCGGGAGCACGTCGCAGAGCGACGTCCTTGAGATGCGGGCCTACGCCTCGGAGTTCGTGGAGCAGATCCTGATCGCCGAGAGGGCCGTCAGGGACGCGCAGAACGCGCTTCGCGAGATGATCGGCGAGGAGACCTTCTTCGAGGATGAGCCGCTGTTCGTCCTCGCGCCGATGCCGATCCCCGAGGTGACCGTGGACCGCAGGTCGGACGTGCAGCGCGCCCTCCTTATGCGGCCCGACTACCAGATAGCCCGGTTCGGGATCGTGCAGGACAGGGCGGTCGAGGCGGCCGCGCGCAACAGGCTCCTGCCGCAGGTGGATTTCCAGGGCGGCTACGGCTACAACGGCTCCGCGATGTCGTTCTCCGCGAGCAAGCAGATGGTCGAGGACCGCATGAACCCGTCCGTCTCGGCCGGCCTCGTCGTCACCGTGCCCCTCACGTTCGCGGTCGGCCGCGGGACGCTGCGCGCCGCCAAGCTGACGCGCGAGCAGGCCGAGGAAAGCCTCAGCAGCATGGCCGCCGACATCGCAGTGGCCGTGGCAGCCGCCGACGGCCAGGTCGAGACGTCGAGGAAGCGCGTCGCCGCCGACCAGACCGAGGTGTCGCTTGCGAAGCAGGCCCTCGAGGCCGAGGAGAAGAAGAACAAGGCCGGCACCGGCTCGACCATCTCCGTGATCCAGCAGCAGCAGATCCTCGCCACCGCGGAGAGCGCGGTCTCGTACGCGCTCGCGGCCGAGCGGCAGGCCGTCGCCGTGTACGACCAGACGCTCGGCACCACGCTCGAGCGCTACCACGTGAAGCTCACCGACGAATGGTCCGTTGACGCTCGTCTCCCCTCCGAAACCGCCTCCCACTGAAGGCATGCCCGGCGCGCCCCCCCACCGCATCCTGATCGCCGACGATCACGCCGACATCATCGAGGCTCTGCGCCTCCTCCTGAAGAACGAGGGCTACCAGACGGAGGCCGTCAAGTCGCCGGCCGCCGCGGTCAAGGCCGTCGAGGCGCGCGACTACTCGCTGGCGCTGATCGACCTCAACTACGCCCGCGACACGACGAGCGGGAAGGAGGGGCTCGACCTCCTCTCCCGCCTCCAGTCGATCGACCCGACGCTGCCGGTCGTCATCATGACGGCCTGGGCGAACGTGGAGCTCGCGGTCGAGGCCATGCGCCGCGGGGCGCGCGACTTCATCTCGAAGCCCTGGGAGAACCAGCGCCTCCTCGCCATCGTCCGGAACCAGATCGAGCTCGGCGGCACGGTGCGGGCCTACCGGCGGCTGGAGCAGGAGAACCAGCTCCTGCGGGGCAAGCAGGGGCCGGCCCTGATCGCCCAGTCGGCCGCGATGCGGCCGGTCCTGGAGCTGATCGCGCGGGTCGGCCCGTCCGACGCGAACGTCCTCATCACCGGCGAGAACGGGACCGGCAAGGGCCTGGTCGCCCAGGCGATCCACGCCGTGTCCCCGCGCGGGGCGCGCCCGTTCATCTCCGTCAACATGGGGGGGCTCCCCGAGGGCGTCTTCGAGAGCGAGCTCTTCGGGCACGTCCGCGGCGCCTTCACGGACGCAAAGAGCGACCGGGCCGGCCGCTTCGAGCTCGCCGAGGGGGGCACGCTCTTCATGGACGAGATCGGCAACATCCCCGCCGCGCAGCAGGCGAAGATCCTGCGGGCCCTCGAGCGCGGGGAATTCGAGCGGGTGGGCTCGTCCCGGACGATCCGCTCGGACGTGCGGCTCATCTCGGCCACGAACGCCGACCTCCCGGCCGAGGTCGCCTCGGGCCGGTTCCGCCAGGACCTCCTCTTCCG
The DNA here is from genome assembly GCA_003168315.1 of Opitutaceae bacterium. Lineage (GTDB taxonomy): Bacteria > Verrucomicrobiota > Verrucomicrobiia > Opitutales > Opitutaceae > Palsa-1447. The sequence continues at coordinate 10,866 of PMSP01000079.1, read as the reverse complement.
GCTCAACACGATCCAGATCCACCTGCCGGCCCTGCGGGAGCGCCGCGACGACATCGACCTCCTCGCCCAGCACTTCCTGAAGCAGCACGTGGCGAGGTACAGGAAGGCGATCACGGGGTTTGACGAGGAGGCCGCCGGCGCGATGCGCTCCTATGCGTGGCCCGGCAACGTGAGGGAGCTGAACCACGCGATCGAGCGGGCCGTCCTCATGGCGACGGGCAAGGTCGTCCGCGCCTCCGACCTCGCGCTCAACGCCTCGGCATCCGTCCCGCGCCTGGACGATATGAGCCTCGAGGAGGTCGAGGCCTTCCTGATCAAGAAAACCCTCGCCCGCTGCGACGGGAACGCCCGCAAGGCGGCCGAGCTCCTCGGGCTCAGCCGCAGCGCCTTCTACCGCCGGCTGGAGAAATACGGACTGTAGCTTTGGGCGGGGAGCGGCCAAGGTCACCCCAATGGCCAAAAGGTCGCGGAAGTACACCCATGACCAGGCGATCCTCGCCTACTGCCTCCTTGGCGGCGTGCCCGCGGTCGCGTTCACGTTCCTGTGGCTCTGGGGGGAGGACCATGCGCCGGATGTCCGGGTGACCGTCGTGCTCCTCGTGATCGCGTGCTGGCTCGGGTTCGCCCTGGCGGCGCGAAACCGTGTCATCAGGCCGCTCCAGACGATGTCGAACCTCCTCCTCGCGCTGCGCGAGGGGGACTTCTCGTTCCGGGCGCGCGGGGCGGGCCAGCGGGATCCCCTCGGGGACGTCCTTACCGAGATAAACGGCCTGGGCGAGATCCTGCAGACGCAGCGCCGCGGGGCGCTCGAGGCCACCGCCCTCCTTTCCGCCGTCATCAAGGAGATCGACGTCGCCATCTTCGCCTTCGACGCCGACCGGATCCTGCGGCTCGTGAACCCGGCCGGCCAGTCCCTCCTCGGCCAGCCGTCCGAGCGCCTCCTCGGCCGCAATGCGGGCGCGATCGGGCTCGCCGAATGCCTCGAGGGGGAGCCCAGCCGGATCCTCGGCCCCTCCGACCTCTCGCGGGCGTATGGGCGCTGGAGCATGAGGCGGACGACGTTCCGCGAGGACGGCCGCCCGCACCAGCTGGTCGTGTTCGGCGACCTGAGCCGGCCGCTCAGGGAGGAGCAGCTCAAGGCCTGGCAGAGGCTCGTCCGGGTGCTCGGGCACGAGCTCAACAATTCCCTCGCCCCCATCAAGTCGATCGCGGCGACGCTCGGGACCGCGATGGAGCGCAGCCCGCGCCAGGCGGACTGGGAGTCGGACATGCAGTCGGGCCTGGGCGTCATCGCTGCCCGGGCCGAGAGCCTCGAGCGGTTCCTCCAGGGCTACACGCGGCTCGCCCGGCTGCCGCCCCCGCAGGCCGCGCCCTGCGACCTGGCGGCCCTCCTCGAGCGGGCCGCCGCGCTTGAGCGGCGCCTCGACGTCGAGGTCAGGGCCGGCCCGGCGGTCGCCGTCATGGTGGACGCGGCCCAGGTCGAGCACGCCGTTATCAACCTCGTCAAGAACGCGGTCGAGGCCTCCCTCGACCAGAAATCGGCGAAGGTGAGGCTCTCCTGGAGGATCGGCGGCGGGTCGGTCGAGATCTGGGTCGAGGACAACGGCGCCGGGATCTCGGAGACCGCGAACCTGTTCGTCCCCTTCTTCACCACGAAGCCCGAGGGCTCGGGCATCGGCCTCGTCCTCTGCCAGCAGATCGCCGAGAACCACGGCGGCTCGCTGGCCCTCTACAACCGGGACGACCGGGCGGGCTGCATCGCCATCATGCGGCTCCCCATGCCGAAGCCGTGATGCTGTATAAGAGAGACAGGGCGGTTTCCCGTTATTGGGACGGTTCTTTCCCGGTACCGGGGAAAAACGCCGGCTTTGACGCCTCAGGATTGACTGCTAGCAACTACCAGTAAATAGGTTACAAATCGACACGGCGACTGGCACAGCGCGTGCAAAGCATACCCCGATCCCATGGATATCCAGCGTCCCTCCCAGGCCAAGGCCAAGCTCAGGAAGCGCATCATCCTCATCGGATCGGTGGTCGCCGCCCTCGTCCTGATCACGGTCGTCCTCGCCCGCCTGAAGCCCGCGGTGCCGACGGTCGACAAGAGCCTGGTCTGGATCGGGGACGTGAAGCGCGGGCCGATGGTCCGCCAGGTCCACGGCCCGGGGACGCTCGTCCCGGTCGACATCCGCTGGATCGCAGCGCGGACGCAGGGCCGGGTCGACAAGCTGGTCCTCCTGCCGGGCGCGATCGTGCAGCCTGACAGCGTCATCATGATCCTCAGCAACCCGGACGTGACCCAGGCCGCGCTCGACACCGAGTCGCAGCTCAAGGCCGGCGAGGCCGAGTACACGAACGTCAAGGTGACAGCCGAGCGGGACGTGCTGGCGGCCGAGTCCGAGGCCGCGAGCGCCAAGGCGACCTACGAGATCGCGCGCCTGAACGCCCAGGTGAGCGAGCAGCTCTTCAAGGACGGCCTCGTCTCCGAGCTGAACCTCCGGCTCCAGAAGGTGACGGCCGAGCAGGACGAGACCGTGAACACGATCGCGCAGAAGAAGTACGTCTACTCCCAGGAGGCGGTCGCCCCCACCCTTTCCGCGAAGCAGGCCTCGGTCGACCAGCTCCGCGCCCAGGCGAAGCTCAAGCTCGACGAGGCCGACGCCCTGAACGTGCGGGCTGGCATGAACGGCATCCTCCAGGTCGTCCCGGTCGACGTGGGCGCGCAGGTGACGCCCGGCACGAACCTCGCGCGCGTGGCCGACCCCACCCGCCTCAGGGCCGAGATCCAGATCGCCGAGACGCAGGCGAAGGACGTCCAGATCGGGCAGAGCGCCGAGATCGACACCCGCAACGGGATCGTCGACGGCAAGGTCTCCCGCGTCGACCCCTCGGTCCAGAACGGCACGGTCAAGGTGGACATCGCCCTCCCGACGGAGCTTCCCCAGGGGGCGAGGCCGGACCTCTCGGTCGACGGCGTGATCGAGCTCGAGCACCTGGACGACGTCGTCTTCGTCGGCCGGCCGGCATTCGGCCAGGAGCACTCGACGGCCAGCATCTTCCTCCTGGACGCCGACGGGACTTACGCCAACCGCACGCAGGTGGAGCTCGGCCGGAGCTCCGTCAACACGATCGAGATCGTCAAGGGGCTGAAGCCCGGCGACCGCGTGATCCTCTCCGACATGTCGCAGTGGGACTCCCACGACCGGGTGAAGCTCAACTAGCAATGAACGACATCCGCTTCGCGTTCCGCCAGCTCGCCAAGTCGCCGGGGTTCACGGTCGTCGCCCTCCTGACGCTCGCGATAGGGATCGGCGCCTGCACGGCCATCTTCACGGTCGTGAACGGCGTCCTCCTGCGGCCCCTGGACTTCCCGGAGCCGAGCCGGCTGGTGCGCCTCTACGAGTCCCGCCCGCCGGAGTTTCCGCAGTTCTCCTGCTCCGTCGGCAACTTCAGCGACTGGCAAAAGCAGTCGACCAGCTTCTCCAGCCTGGCGGCCACCTACTATTCCGCGTTCAGCCTCACGGGCTCGGGCGACCCGGTGCGCCTGAACGGCCAGCGCGTGACGACCAACTACCTCTCGACGCTCGGAGCCCGGCCGGCCCTGGGCAGGGACTTCCTGCCGGCGGAGGGCGCCGAGGGCCGCGGCGACGTCGCCATCCTGGGCGAGGGCCTGTGGTCGGAGCAGTTCGGGCGGCGCGCCGACATCATCGGCCAGGTGATCCACCTGGACGGGAACCCCGTCACGATCGTAGGCGTGATGCCGTGGGAATTCCACGGCCCGGCGATCATGCTTCCGACGGCCTTCACCGCCGACAACCTCGCCAACCACGGGAGCCATTTCATGCAGGTGACGGGACGGCTGAAGCCGGCGGTTTCCGTAGCCCAGGCGCGGGCCGAGCTGGCGGCCATCGCCGGGCGCCTGGAGAAGCTCTACCCCGTGTCCAACCTCCGATGGACGGTGCTGGTGAAGCCCATGCTGGAGGACATGGTGGGCAACGTGCGCCCGCAGCTCCTGGCGCTGTTCGCGGCCGTCGGCTTCCTCCTCTTCATCGGCTGCGCCAACGTCGCCAACCTGCTCCTCGTCCGGGCCGCGGGCCGCTCGCGCGAGATGGCCGTCCGGGCCGCGGTCGGCGCGAGCCGCACCCGGATCGTGCGCCAGCTCCTGGTCGAGAACATCGTCCTGGCGATCATGGGGGGAATCCTGGGGACGGTCGCCGCCTACTGGGGCCTCCACCTTCTCCTCGCCCTGTCGCCCTACGGCGTTCCCCGCGCGCGCGAGCTCTCGGTGGACCGCGCGGCGCTGGCGTTCAGCTTCGGGGTCGCGCTCCTCACCGGGATCGGCTTCGGCCTCGCGCCCGCCTTCCAGGCGGCCCGCGTCGACCTGAACACCGTCCTCAAGGACGCGGGACGCGGCTCGGGCGAGGGCCGCCACCGCCACCGCTTAAGGAACACGCTCGTCGTCGCCGAGCTCACGATCGCGGTCATCCTGCTGGTCGGCGCCGGACTCCTCATGCGCAGCTTTATCCGGCTGGTCCGCATCAACCCGGGATTCAACGCGGAGTCGGCGTTCATGGTCAACGTGACGCTCCCGGACAAGAAATACGCCAAGGACGAGCAGGCTGCGGGATTCGCCGGGCAGGCGACGGAAAAGCTGGCCCAGATTCCGGGCGTCACCTTCGTGGGCGCCACGCAGTCCATGCCGTTCTACGACGACTACGTGCTCACGTTCTTCAAGGAGGGCGAGAAGGCCGAGCCCGGCAGGGAGCCGTCGGCCAACTACTACTGCGTCAGCCCGGGATACTTCAAGGCGATGGGCATCCCGCTGCTGAAGGGCCGCGAGTTCACGGCGTCGGACTCGTCGACGGCGCCGCGCGTCGCGGTCGTCAGCGCGGCCATGGCCAGGCGCTTCTACCCGAATGAGGACCCCATCGGGAAGAGGATCAATGTCACGAACCCCCAGGGGACGTGGAGCGAGATCGTCGGCGTTGTCGGCGACGTGAAGCAGTATGGCCTCAATTCCGAGGCCCCCGCGGCAAACTACGAGCCGCTGCAGCAGCACCCCTTCCAATTCCTGACGTTCGTCCTTCGCACGTCGGGCGGCGCCCCCGGCCTGTCCGCGGCCGTCCGCTCGGCCATCAGCTCGATCGATCCCGACCAGCCGATCGACGCCGTGAAGCCCCTGACCGAACTCGTCAGGGACTCGGTCTCCCGAGAGCGCTTCGGCATGAACCTGTTCCTCGTATTCTCGGGCGCCGCCCTTCTCCTCGCGACTATCGGGATCTACGGCGTGATGGCGTACTCGGTCAGCCAGCGAACGGGAGAGATCGGCGTCCGCATGGCGCTCGGCGCGCAGCCGCGCGACGTCCTCCTGATGATCGTCGGCCAGGGCGCCTTCCTCATAGCGATCGGGATCGGGGCCGGCCTCGTGGGCTCCCTCATCCTGACCCGCTTCATGGCTTCGATGCTCTACGGAGTGGGCGCCGCGGATCCCCTGACGCTCGCGGGCGCCGCGCTGACGCTCGCCCTGGCCGCCTTCGCCGCATGCCTCCTCTCAGCGAGGCGGGCCACGCTCGTCCAGCCCATGGTGGCCCTCCGGGGGAACTAGGGATGAAAGATCTCCGGCAAGCCACCAGCGCCTTGCGGGGTCACCAGTCTCCCCGCTAACCTTTCAACTGCCCGCAACCCCAAGGAAACAATAGCCATGTCACAGCCCCTCCTGAAACTCGACAACGTCACCAAGGTCTTCCTCACCGACGAGGTCGAGACCCACGCCCTCTCGGGCATCCACCTGGAGATCAAGAAGGGGGAATATGTCGCCATCGCCGGCCCGTCCGGCTGCGGCAAGTCGACGCTCCTCTCGATCCTCGGCCTCCTGGACACCCCGACCGACGGGACCTACCTCCTGAACGAGCGCCTCGTCCAGGGCCTGACGCCGGCCGAGCGGGCGCGGATCCGAAACCGCGAGATCGGGTTCATCTTCCAGTCATTTAATTTGATCGGCGACCTGAGCGTCTATGAGAACGTCGAGCTGCCGCTAACCTACCGCGGCCTTCCCGCCGCCGACAGGAGGGCGCGCGTTGAGGAGGCCCTGGAGAAGGTCGGCATGGCCCACCGCGCGAAGCACGTCCCCTCGCAGCTCTCCGGCGGCCAGCAGCAGCGCGTCGCCGTTGCCCGCGCGCTCGCCGGCGCCCCCGCCGTCCTCCTCGCCGACGAGCCCACGGGCAACCTGGATTCCAAGAACGGCGATGCCGTGATGGAGCTCCTCCAGAGCCTCCACCGGACCGGCTCGACGATCCTCATGGTGACGCACGACACGCGCTTCGCGCGGCACGCCGACCGGACGGTCCACCTCTTCGACGGGCGGGTGGTCGAGGAGAGCGTCGAGAACAAGGACATGACCTAATCGGGGACGACATGCTGCAGGATGCCAGGTATGCGCTCAGGCAGCTCCTGAAGAGCCCGGGTTTCACTGTCGTGGCCGTGCTGACGCTTGCGCTCGGCATCGGGGTCAATGCGACGATCTTCACGCTCCTCAGCACGATCCTCTTCAAGGCGGCGCCCTTCGGGCACTCGGCGGACCTGTTCTATGTCTACTCCACGTCGGCCCAGGCCAGGCGCTGGAACCTCTCGCCGGGCGACGCCAACGACATCCACAGGCAGAACACGGTCTTCGAGAGGTTCGCGATCATCAACTTCTCGAGCCCGAGCCTGGCCGACCCGGGACAGCCGGCCGAGCGGGTCGGCGGCATGGAGGTCTCGGGCGATTTCCTGCCGATGCTCCAGGTCCCCCCGGCGCTCGGCAGGCTGTTCACGCCCGAGGAGGACAGGGACGGCGGCGCCATCGTCGTCTCGCACCACTTCTGGCTGAGGCGCCTCGGCGGAGGCCCGGACGCCATCGGCCGGGTCCTGCGCCTGGACGGCAAACCCGTGACCGTCGTCGGCGTGATGCCGGAAAGCCTCGACGACCCGATGACCTGGGGCCGCGTGGATCTCTGGCAGCCGCTCGGCTATGACGCCGCGAGCTGGGAGACGCGCGACAGCGAGTGGCTGAGGACCCTCGGCCGGCTGAAGCCCGGCATCTCCGTTCCGCAGGCGCAGGCGGAGATGGACTCGATCGGCGCCAAGCTGGCCCGCGACTACCCGAAAAGCAATGCGCAGAAGGGCTTCGCTGTCGTGAACCTGAACACGAGCCGCATCGACGGTCTCGGGCGGCGCATGTCCTGGCTCGTGATGGACCTGACGATCTTCGTCCTCCTGATCGCCTGCGTGAACCTGGCCAACCTCCAGCTTGCCCGGACGACCAGCCAGAGGCGCGAGCACGCGATCCGGCTCGCGCTCGGTTCCTCCCCATGGCGCCTGATCCGCCAGCTCCTGACGGAATCCCTCATCATCTCGCTGGCGGGAGGCGCGCTCGGGCTCCTCGTGGCGCACTGGGGGAGCGCGGCCCTTGGCCGGAGCCTCCTGATCGACGGCTCGGAGGGGCTGGACCTCCCGGTCAACCTGCAGGTCGTCGGCTTCACCTTCGTCGTGTCCGCGCTGACCGGCGCGGCCTTCGGGATCGTGCCGGCATGGCTCGCCTCCCGCACGGATGCGAACGCCGCCCTGAAGCAGGGCGGCAGGGGGACGAGCGGGGACAAGTCGCGGCACCGGCTGCGCCACGCGCTCATCGTCTCCGAGATCGCGATCGCCGTCGCGCTCCTGGCGGGCGCGGGCTACTTCGTCCGGGGGACCCAGCGGATGATGGAACGTGACTACGGCTGGCGCCCCGAGAACCTCCTCATGGGCCACATGGTCCTCCCGTACGAAAAATATGCGGACGAGCAGCTGCGCCGGACGTTCTTCGACCGCCTGAGGGCCGACCTGGGCGCGCTGCCCGGGGTGGACCGGGTCTTCGTCAGCCGCGGGCACCCCGCCGGCTCGGCCGGGGACCTCGGCAAGTTCGCCGTCGAGGGCCGCGAGGACCCCGGGATCGGCAAGGAACCCATGAAGTTCGAGACGGACGTCACCCCGGGCTTCTTCTCGACGATGGGAATCCGCCTGCAGCAGGGGCGCGATTTCTCGGACGGGGACCGCGCCAGCACCCGCGGGGTGGTCATCGTCAACGAGACCATGGCGAGGCAGCTGTGGCCGGGTGAGAATCCGATCGGCAAGCGGATAGGCGCGACCGACCCGGCGCATCGCGACTGGAGGGAGGTCGTCGGTGTCGTCAACGACATCACGAACCCCATTTCCCTCTTCGTGCCGCCGGAAACGCGGTACCAGACCTATACGCCCATTTACCAGTCGGACAGCCGCTGGCTGAGCCTAACCGTCCGCAGCACGTCCGACCCCCACCTCCTGGAGGAGTCCGTCCACCGCATTGTCGCGAAGCTCGATCCCGACCTCGCCGTCTACGGCGTGGAGACGGTCCAGGAAAGGATGGCCCACTGGATGTCGAACTTCACCCTCGTCAGCTGGATCCTGAGCGGGATGGCGGCCCTCGGCCTCCTCCTCTCCTCCGTCGGGATCTACGGCGTCATCGCCAACCTGGCGGCCCAGCGGACCCAGGAGATCGGGATCCGGACGGCGCTCGGCGCCCAGCGGGGCGACGTCCTGTGGCTCATCATGAAGAATGGCGTCCGCGTTGCCGCGATCGGGACCTCGGTCGGGCTCGCGCTGGCCTTCACCCTGACCTTCATCCTCGCGAGGGCCATGCCCGAGGTCCCCGGCCAAAGCACCGCGGGCACCTTCGGCCTGTCGGCGGTCATTGTGGCCGTGGCCCTGATCGCTTGCTGGCTGCCGGCCCGCCGGGCGACGAAGGTGGACCCGATCATCGCCCTCAGGGGCGACTGAGGCCCGCACTTCCGCCGCGAGCTATTCGAGGGCCTGGATCATGTGGATGAAGCGGCTCGGGCCGCCCTGGTAGTAGCCGGTGAAGCGCCCCAGTGCGTTGCCATACATGTCGACGATGACAGCGTTGGGGTACCCCTTGACGTGGTACCGCTCGAGCATGTCGTCGTTCTGGGCCTTGGCCGCGTCGGAGAGCGGCGAGTGGCGCAGGTGGTCGAGCTTCAGGAGCACGAATTTCTCGTGGGAGTACCGGGCGAACTCGGGCTGGGAGTAGACTTCCTCGTCCATCTTCTTGCACCAGGGGCACCAGTCGGAGCCCGTGTAGAGGACCAGGATGTGGCACTTCCTGGCCTTGGCCTGGTCCAGGGCCGCGCCGAAGTCCGTCTCCCAGACCGCAGGGCCGTCGTAGGCCTCCCCGGAGGGCCTCGCCCCCGTGGCGGCGGAGGCGGCCGGGGCCGCCGCGACGGCCGGGGCCCTGCCGGGGGCCCGGAAAGAGACGACGGTGTTGTCCCTCAGCTTTATGACGAGGTCGGGGTAGGTAAGGATGCTGACCGACCCCGCGGTCATGACCCCGACAGGCTGCCCCTTCTCGCCGACGACGCTCGCGTAGGTGTCGCCCACGCTGACCGCGAATGCGGGAGAAATCGCCGCAAGCAGGAGGATGGGGAGCGCCGTCTTCACGCGGGCAATCGTGATTTTCCGGGCTGGCGCTTTCAACCCACAAATGAGCCTTCCCGGCGCCGTGCGGAGGTCTTACTTGCAGTTTTGCAAGCTTACTTGCTTTTTTGCAAGTAACTCACCCGCGAACGACTGGGCCGGCGCCGGGCCCGTACACGACCCGCAGGTAGACGAGGGCGACGACCGCCCCGAGGATCGCCCCGGAGACGGCGTCCAGGGCGACATGCTGGCGTATGGCGATCGTCGAGTAGACGATACCCAGGCACCAGAGCCAGTTGAGCCCCCGCAGGAGGAGCCCCGAGCGCATCTCGCGCAGGATCTGCCGGAACTGGAGGGCGGTGAACACGGCGAAGGCGACATGGAGCGACGGGAACGCGTTGCCCGAGGCGTCGACGGTCTTCAGGTAGGCGAGCGACTTGACGAGCGACGCGTCCACCTCGGGCCTCGGCACCGCGGTCGGCCACACGATGAACACCCCGAACCCGATCAGGCTTAGGACGACCACCGCGACCGGGTACACCTTCATCTCGCGGGTCATCCTGAAGAGTGCGGGCGCAAGCGGGACGTAGAGCCAAAGGGAAATGTAGAGCGGGAGCGCGGCGGGCTGAAAGGGGATCATCCTGTCCACGAAGATCCGCGGGACGGTCGTCACCGGGAGCCGCGAGTGGTTGAGGAGCCAGAAATAGCCGAGGAAGAAGGCGGTCATGCAGAGGGCCGTCCCCGCCATCTTCACGAACCAGCGGGTGCGGATCCTCACGCCTGCGTCATGAAACCAGCCTGAAGTGGGCAGGAACGTCTCCTTTGCATCCAGGGGTTTGCTCAAGATGCGCCGAGCCTGGGGGCCGCGGGCGAGCCGTGCGAACCATCTTTCCCGGGCGCCGGAGAGCCCAGGGGAGCCCGATTTGCCGTGTGACGAGTCGGTGACAAAGGGCCGCCTGCGGGAGTCATTGGGGCGGTGGGGCTAGCGCGAGCAGGAAGACCGCGGCCGGGTGAGCCCCTTTTGACGCCCCATCCCCGGTCGGGTAAGGTGGGGACATGCAAGCGCCGCCCAACATTGCCCTCATGCTCCGCCTCCGCGAGCTGGCGCAGCTTTTCAACTCGATGGATCCGTCCCCGTTCGTCGACCGCGACCTCGATGCCGACGCCGAGGAGTTCATCATGAGCTGGGCTCGCGAGCTTCCGGCGGGCAGGGACCTGGAGCTGGCGATCCAGCTCTCGCTGCCGTCGCCCGCCGGGAGCGTCGCCGGCGTCGGGGACGCGGTCCGCAGGTATTTCGCCACGCGGGCCGCCATCAAGCGCCTTGAGTTCGGCCAGATGATGCGCCGCGGACGCGTGAGCCTCAGCGTGGGCTCGGTGTTCCTG
>PMSP01000198.1 GCA_003168315.1 Opitutaceae bacterium | reverse complement strand
GGTTCACGAGGTCGAGGACCGCCTCCGTGTTCCCGGTGAGCTTGTTGTTGGGCGCATAGCCGCCCTTCTTGCCGATCCCGAAAACGGAACCCACCGCGGAACCCACGGTGTCCAGCGTGTCCGACACCGGCGCCGCCGGATCCGTGAGCGCGTCCGCCACGTTTGTCTGCAGCAGCCGGACGATGCCGGTCGGGCTCGCCAGGACGAACTGCTCCTCGGCGCGGCCCATCAGGTCGCCAAGGTTGGTTCCCGTCGAGCCGAGCGACGGCACGACCGTGAACTTTCCCTCGAACATCGGCTCCTCCCCGTGCCTTGGCGGCACGAGGGCGGCCGCGTCGAACCCAAAGGCGGCGGCCGTGGCCCTCAGGCTGTAGGGGAGGGCGGCGGCGGGATCGAACGTGAGTGTCCCCTCGCCGTTCGTGAGCGTGTGGTCCTTCGGGCCGCCCCTTCCCCCGAGCATGTGGATGGACCCGTGGTCCAGGTTGAAGTCCCCGCCCACGCCGTAGAGGTCCTCTTCCGCGGTCCTCAGGCGGTCGAATGAGGCCGTGGCATGCCCGGTCCAGTCGCCCCAGAAGGGAACCCGGTCCGGTACCGAAGCTCCCGTCTCGCCGCCGCCCAGGGCGGCCAGCGGCGCGGCGAGGAGGCCGAGGTGCGCGAGGTCGACGTCGGCGCCGGTCAGCTTGAGCTCGACCTGGTCCCCGTCCCCTGAGGGGGACCACGTGCCCTCGGCCTGGAGGTCCGAGACGCTCGCTCCGGTCGTGACCTTGACGGGCGACTTGAAGGAGAGCGTGCCGTCGGGGTAGACCGAGGCGTGCAGGCTGGCGGCGACGGATTGCCCGGGCTCCCTCGCGGCGACAAGCGCCTTCACGTCGAGTTCGGCGGTGTCGGCGACCGTGCCGGAGAAGTCGCCCGACGCCGAGCCCCCGGAGAACGGTCCGGGAGCCGCGCCGGCTTGCGCGGGAAAAAGCGTCCCGAGGTCGGCGCTCCATGTCCCGCCGACCGCCGTCGGCTGGTCCGCTCCCGCGGGCCGCGACGCCCTTGCATCCAGCCGGACGAGCTGCCGCCCTCCCCGTGAAAGCATGAGGGGGGCGAACTGGAGATTCCATCCCGTCGGGCCGCAGGCCGCCGCAAGGGAGACGGACAGGTCGTCCCCGCGAGCGAGCACCTTCCCGTCGGCCCCGAGGGAAACGCCCTCGGCCGTGAGGGGCGTCCTCGGCCTGAGCTCATAGCGCCCGTCGGATACGCGCACCGCGAAGTCCCCGGCTGCGTCGCCGCCCGCCAGGGTGACCTTGCTCGTGAGGATCGACAGCCAGGCGAGGGGAAGCGACCGCACTGACGCGTCGAGCCAGTCGGCGCCCGGCTTTCCCACCTTCAGCTGGCCCGTCTTCTCGTCGACATCGAACGGCTGGATCGACTGCACGTCCGCTACAGGGCGGGCGCCCGCGAGGGAGAGCTGCAGGCTCTCGACATGAAGGGTTCCCGCGCTGCGCGTGAGGTCAAAGCGGGCCTCGAGGCCGACGGGGCCAAGCGCATCCAGCGGGGCGGCGAGCGCGCCCAGGTGCTTCCCGGCCGCGACCACCCGGCCGGAGGCATGGAGGCGGCCGAGGCCGGTGTCGGCGTCAAACTGCCCCTCGCCGCTGCCCGAGAACGAGGGCAGCGGATGGTCCGGGATGAAGGAGGACAGGTCGGAGTCGCGCAGGTCGACCTTCCAGGTTCCCTCGAGCCGGACGGCGGTGCGCTGCGCGGCGAAGGTGGCCAGGTGGCGGCTGCCGCGGCTGACATCGAGCGTATAGGCCGCCTCGTCCCGGCCCTCGGCCGCGTTGACCCCGGCCGACAGGGTGAGGTTCTCCAGGTGGGAGCCCGTGAGTCCCGAGATCTCCCCCGTCAGCTGGATATGCCTCGGTTTTCCGGCAGAGGCCGCGTCGACGACAAGCGTGCCATGGGCCGACGCGGGGATTTCCGCCGGTCCCGGGACAATGGCCGAGGCGTCCACCGTGAAGACGCCCGGGTGGCCCGTCGCGAGGCCGCCGCCCGTCACGGTGACGTGCACCTTGACGGGGGTATCCCCCGACGGCGGGGCCAACAGGACGTCCCCCTCCAATTCGAGCCCGTCCAGGGAACCGTCAAAGGGCACATGGCGGCGGGCCAGGGCGTCCCCGAGAGCCATGGCGAGGTCCTGCGGGGCCCTCGGCGCCCCTTCCGCGTGGCTCAGGTCGAGCGTCCAGCCGCTGGCGACCAGGCTGTGGACAAGCACCTTCCTGCGCAGCGTCGCGTACATGAGGGGAACCTTTGCCTGGAGCGACGGAAGCGTGAGGACGCCGCCCCTGAACTCGAGGTGCAGGTTTGCGATGTCGACCTCGCCGAATCCCGCCGACACCGATTCCAGGGACCCCTTGAGCCCGGGCTGCCCGGCGAGCTGCCGCCTGGCGACCCACGTCTGGACATAGGGCGAGATGAGGACAAGCCCGAGGATGACGACGACCGCGGCTGTCGCCGCAAGGCAGATGAGGAGGCGCCGGAGGAATTTCACGAGGAGGACTCCCCCTCGGACCGCCCGGGCGGGCCGTTGTGTCATGGAATGGGCGCCCGTCGTCCGGAGCGGTCGGCCCGGCCTATTTCGGGAGCAATTCCGAGACGAGGGACTTCTCCTCCTTGAGCTCATTCTCCGTGGCCGTGATCCTCGCCCTCGAGAACTCGGCCAGCTTGAGCCCCTGGACGATCTCCCACTTGGAGCCGTCGCTGCGGATCGGGTAGGAGAAGATGAGCCCCTTCTCGGTGCCGTAGGAGCCGTCCGAGCAGACCGCCACGCTGAACCATTCGCCGGCGCGGGTCGGGGTCGTCAGGCAGCGCACCGTGTCGACGACGGCGTTGGCGGCGGAGGCCGCCGAGCTCAGGCCCCGGGCCTTGATGATGGCCGAGCCGCGCTGCTGGACGGTCGGAAGGAAGGTGTCCTTGAACCAGGCCTCGTCGGCGATGGCGTCGACGGCGGGGCGGCCGGCGATCTTGGCGTTGTAGAAATCCGGATACATGGTCGAGCTGTGGTTGCCCCAGATGGCGAGATTGGAGACCGCGGTCGTGTCCACCCCGGCCTTGAGGGCCAGCTGCGTCACGGCGCGGTTCTGGTCCAGCATCGTCATCGCGAACCACCGCTCCGGCGGGACCGAGGGAGCGTTATTCATGGCGATCAGGCAGTTCGTGTTGCACGGGTTCCCGACCACGAGCACGCGGACCCCGGGGGCCGCGTTCCTCGCGATCGCCTGGCCCTGGCCGGTGAAGATCCGGCCGTTGATGCCGAGGAGGTCCTTCCTTTCCATGCCCGCCTTGCGCGGGACCGAGCCGACGAGGAGCGCCCAGTCGACCCCCTTGAACCCCTCGTCCAGGGACGAGGTCGGCGTGATCCCCTTCAGGAGGGGGAACGCGCAGTCCTGGAGTTCCATGGCCACGCCGCCCAGGGCGGGGAGGGCAGGCTCGATCTCGATCAGGTGGAGGATGACGGGCTGGTCGGCGCCGAACATCGAGCCGGAGGCGATCCGGAAGAGGAGGGAGTAGCCGATCTGGCCGGCTGCGCCGGTCACGGCCACGCGGATGGGGGATTTCATGCGAGCCGGGAATGTAGCGAATCCCCGGCCGAGCGCACGGATGAAATGGAGGGGGAAATGGGGTTTCGGCCCGCACCGGCCCCCGGCCGGTGAGCCCTGCTTCTGGGGTTGGCCGACGTCGCCCAGCGACTTGACGTCCCCGACGATGACCCGCCCGTTGCTGACCTGGGCCAGCACCAGCCCATGGCTCGGGACGCGTGGGACGTATTCATCCAGCCTTGGGGTATGTTGAATCAGCGGGCCTGCAAATTGAATTTGCCCAGGCCTGCCCTGCGGCAGGAATCCATTGCAAGGGCGATCCTGTCCGCCGGGGTCTTCTCCTCGACCCTGATGACGACCGGGATGTCGGGATGGGCGTCACGCCTCTGGGCGAGCACCGGTTCAAGCTGCCCGTCGGGCACGCCGCCGCCGTCAACCGAGATGGCGCCGGCCCCGTCTATTCCTATCACGAGCATGCCCGGCGCATTCGCCTCACGGATCATGCCGACGATACTCTCAGCGAGCTCATTCGGTATGGGCACCGTCAGGTGATACTGGCAGATGAGCCACATCCCGCCGGCTTTTCGAAGGACACCCGACCCGCGGCAGACGCCGTATGCCTTGTTGTCCAGGATCTCGTCAAACCATGCGACGTCTCCCTGCGGTGAAAGCTGGACGTGGCGCACCCTGGGAACATAGGTCCAGCCCTGGCCCTTGGAAAAATAGGGCATCGCATAGGCCTTGAACTCATCGACCGTCCAGCGCTCCTTGGCGTCGGTGCCGAGGAATACGCACTCCGGGGCGAGAAGGGCAAAATAGGCCGCGCCATCCGCTCTCGAGGCAGCCCCGTGAAACCGGTTGAGGGTCGCCTCGACCTCCCCCGTGTCCGCGGGGACGGGACTCGCAGCCACGGAGCCGAAAGGAAGGCCGCCCAATAGGACAAATCCCAGCGTCCACCTAAGGCATGGCATTTTCATGCGTCCAGATACTCCCCGACACGGAAAGCGTCAAACTGCCCAAGCTTGTCCGGGTTGGCCGCTCCCGATAGGTTGGAAGCCGATGAAAATCGACATTCGCGCGGCCACCCCCGATGACGTGCCGGACCTTCTCGATATGATCTGCCAGCTCGCAGCCTACGAAAAGCTGTCCCAGGACGTCGAGGCCACCCACGAGCGGTTGCAGAAGACCCTGTTTCCCGCCGACGGAGTGCCTGCTGCAGAATGTATTCTGGCCCATGTGGAGGGCGCCCTCGCGGGCTATGCCGCCTGCTTCACCTCTTACTCGACGTTTCTGGCCAAGCCGGGCCTCTACCTGGAGNNCCTTCTCCACCTGGCCCGCTTGGCCAGCCAGCGCGGCTGCGGGCGGATGGAATGGACGGTCCTCGACTGGAACCGGGCCGCGATTGACTTCTACGCCTCGCTGGGAGCGCAGACCCTTCCCGATTGGAGGGTATGCCGCCTGACGGGAGAGGCCCTGTCGCGGTTCGGCGAGCCGGATCAGCCGCAGACCGCGGCAGCGCCCTGAAGGAACCGGAATGCCTTTCCGCAACCCCGAGATTCAACCCCTGCCGGCTATGACGACCCCTATGCTTTCCACCATTCGAAGACTTCTCATGCCCGCGCTGGGCCTGCTCCTGCTTTCAGCTTCGCATGCCGCTGAGAAGCAGTCCTTTACTTTCAAGAAGGGTGTCAACATATCGCACTGGCTCTCGCAAATCGGCGGGAGGGAGGCCTACGGCGCCCCATGGTTCGGCGAAGCCGACATCGATTGGATTTCAAGGCAGGGCTTCGACCACATCCGCCTGCCGGTCGATTTCCGGCTGTGCCTGTCGGCCGACGGCTCGCTGGACGAGGCGAAATTGGAGCCGATTGCCGAGGCCATACGGTGGACCCGGGAGCGCGGACTCGGGACCGTGCTCGACGCCCATTTCCTCCCGGGGGCCGATTTCAATTCGCTGGGCCGCGATAGCCGCGCCTACACGGACCCGGATATCCAGGAAAAGGCCGCGCGGGCCTGGCGCCTGATGGGCCGCCATTTCGCGGCCGAGGGCCCCTACCTCCGGTTTGAGATCCTGAACGAGCCGGTGGCGGTCGAGAACAGGCAGCTCAATCCCTTCATGGCCCGAATGCTCGCCGCAATTCGCGAGAGCAATCCGACCCGGACGGTATACGTGACGTCAAACAAGTGGAGCAGCTTTCACACCGTTCCGGACGTCGTCCTCCCTGACGACCCGAACATCGCGCTGACGATCCACTTCTACGAGCCGCTCATATTCACCCACCAGCGGGCCTCGTGGGTGGGCTTCAAGAGCACGCTCCCGCCTGTCACCTTCCCCGGGACGGTGCCGGACATCACCGGCTACACGCTGCCGAACTCCCACATGACGGTGCACGCCGGCGAGCCGATCACGGTGGCCCAGGTCGACGCGACGTTTGCCGGCGTGTCGACGTGGCTGGCGGCGCATGCCCCCGCGATCGAGGTGTATGTTGGAGAGTTCGGGGTCTTTCAGCCGGCGGACGCGGACTCCAAGCGCCGCTGGATGGCCACT
This sequence comes from Opitutaceae bacterium, assembly GCA_003168315.1. Classification (GTDB taxonomy): domain Bacteria; phylum Verrucomicrobiota; class Verrucomicrobiia; order Opitutales; family Opitutaceae; genus Palsa-1447. The sequence goes on along the minus strand of PMSP01000198.1, from coordinate 7,528 downwards.
GTCCGCGGTAACGCGGAAAGCCGCGGCTGGGGCTGGGCGGTCTGGGACTACAATGACAGCTTCGGGGTGCGCGCGCGCGATGGGTCGGGCACGCCCGTTCTCGACGGCCTGTTTTCGAGATGAGCCGGCCGGGAACCAGCCGGGCAAAGAGATCGGCTCAAACCCGGGACGCCCGATTCTCGAACTCGTAGGTTTTCACGATCTGACCGCCGCGTATGAGGCAAAAGAAGTACCTGCCGTCCGACGTGTCCACGAATTCGGAGATGTCGTCGCCCGGCTGGGACAACTGCTTCATTTCCGCAAACGCCTCGCCCCCGATGGTTTGGACCGGCACCAAGACGACCGGAGTCCCCGACGGCCTGACGACTGCGCTTGATATGTGAACCTTGGGGGACCTGCCCTCGACCTCGCGGGCAAAATCGGCGAAGGCCCATTTTTGCACCAACCGCGCAGACAGGGATGGAGCGTGAATCGCGGAAACGCCGCCGGTTGCGCAACCCGATGCGAAGACCACGGCCGCTGCAATCGCGAGTAGGAAGAGTCTGTTTTGGAATTTCACGGGCTTGTCTTTAATCGATCCGGTTATTGGGCTTAGGGGGAGAGGCGGACTTTTCTGGGGGGCGACGATTGCTCGTACGTATTCTCCCGTCAAAGGGTAGAACTACGCATTGCGCCTGTATTCAATTCGGTCCACTGCTTAATGGGGCATTCGCGACGGTTTCCGGCGAAGATGAGGCGGCTTCATCGGCGCTCGCGAATATCGCCTGCATTCAGGCTTGGGGTGCGGCGACGGGGTAACTCGGCTGGACTTCCTGCGTCCAGTCCATACTTATCCAACCGTCGCACGCGCCAGCAATTCCAGCTTTTACCGTGTTAAACTCTCGAAAGGCTTTAGCCACCCTGGCCTGGTCCCTTTTATCGCTGGCTCCCGCATTCGGCGCAGATACAGCCCTTGGCACCGACCCGCAGGCCTCGGGCGGTTCCCAGTTCGAGGCTTTGGTCCGCGAAGGCGACGCGGCCGAGGCCCAGTTCAATCCCGACAGGGCCCTCCCGTTCTATCTCAAGGCCCATTCCGAGCGCCCAAGTGACCCCCAGATACTGCTCAAGATAGCAAAGCAATATTCCGACTCGACGCTCGCAATCTCGGATCCGAACGAGAACAGGCGCCGGATCGAGAAGGCTCTCGAATACTCGCAGCGCGCCGCGGAGCTTGATCCGCATAGTCCGGTGGCGCTGCTGTCAAAGGCCGTCTGTTACGGGAAGCTGGGGCTCTACAGCGACACCCGCGAAAAGATCGAGTATTCCCGCCTGGTCAAGGTTTACGCGGAACAGGCTCTCGCCGCGGACCCGAAGTACGCCTATGCCCACGACGTGCTCGGCCAGTGGGAATATAACGTGGCCTCGCTCGGTCTCACAAAGCGGTTTCTGATTGCGCTCATCTACGGTGGCATCCCTCAGGCTTCCACGGCGGAAGGCGTTCGCCATCTGGAGATGGCGGTTCAATTGGAACCCAATACGGCCTCCCATCGCCTTGGCCTTGGCTTCGCCTACCTCGCAAACGGAGAGCCCATGAAGGCGCGCCGATTGTTCGAACAGGTGATGGCGATGCCCTGCCGCGAGCTCTATGACACCGACTGCCACAGTCAGGCGGAGCGCGCACTTGCCAGTCTCTAGGCGCCAATCCGAGCTCGACGATCCGGTGGGGCGCCAATCCCTGTCCTGATCCGCGGATAGACGAGGCTCGCTGCCCGGTTACTTCGCGTCCCCTTGGGCGTCGCCAGCTGGCGATACGATCCGCGTCAGCGTGAGGGAATTTCTCTTGTCGTATTGCACGATGCTTCCGGAGATGCGGTTTCCCTTGAGCGTTCCGTTGATCAGGATGCCCCAACCCGGGACCTTCATGGTCACGTCATCTGCATTTGTCGTAACAAGTGCCGACACCGCTGCATGCTGGTGGAGGCTCTCAAATGTCGATTTCCCGGTCGCATCAATGTGGATGATCAGGGGAGGGCCCGCCGAGGTGCGCTGCCAGTCGCCAACGATCCCCGACTGCGGGTCGAAGGTATTCCCGTCCTCAGCCTTGTCGTCGATGGGCGTCGCTTCGCCCACGTGGACGTGGCCCTCGGGAATCGGCTTGAGGACCAGCCCATAGCTGTCCTGTCCAAAGTACAGCGACGCGTTTTGCGCCATGCCCGGAAGGTCTCTCTCGAAATCATGCCGGCGCTCCGAAAGGCTGAATCGCGTTTCCCAGAGCATCCTGAGCTTCTTCTGTTTCCACGCCGCCTGGAAATCGTAGGCGCGCAGGATAACGTAATAGCGGTCGACCTCGATGGCGCTCAGAACGTCGGCATGCACGTTGTCGAGCATGTTTGCCCTGAAGGACCTGCCAAAAAACACGGTGCTGGCGTCCGACATCGCCTGAATTGAGCCCTCGGAGTCGAAACCGAGCAGTCTGGCATTCTGGAAGTTCATCATGTCCTTCAGGTTTCCGTCGGTTGTGTGGTTGCCGCCAATCGTCCTGCCCCAAAACACCATGACCAGCAGCTTGGTGTCGTTCGGGTCGCGGGTGGACACATACTTCTGGCTGGCGAGCGGCTCGGCGAGCATCTGGGCGATCTCGGGAAAGCCGACATTGTCGATGGTGGGGTCGGCTGTCCCAAACTCACGGTTGAAGCCCGAGTCGAGGGCGCCCCCGTCACCTATGGCGAATGTCTCGGGCTTGAACGAGCCGTCCGCAAGCCTGACCCGGACATAGCCGTTGTGCGCACTTGAGGACACCGCGGTCAGCTTCTCGCTCCCGGAAACGGCGTCGAAAATTCCAGCTTTCGAGAGCGGCGCCGCGATCAACGACACGGACGCAAGAAACCAGATTCGCAGTGTCGACGCCTTCCAGTTGGGGAGCATGATCGGGGAGATCCAGTGGCAGTGATTCTTGGGCACATCCAATGTGACCCATTCCTACAGATCTTCAAGGCAGACCTGATGGCCAGGAGCCCCCTGTTACCCTGGCTCGCCAGCCCAATCAATGGCCCTAACCGGGGCTCCCGCGCTCGCCAAGACTACTTGACCGGCGCCGCCGAACCGTCGGGCACAGCCGGCGCGAAACCCCACGGGGCGCCTCGCAGCGACGCGGCGACAATCCATGCCGACCCCGCCAGCAAGAAGGTCAAGNNCCATTTGGGCACCGGTTTCGCGAAAAAACTCGGCAACCAGACCAACACACCGAAGAGGCACAGCATCACTGCTTCCAGTGTCGCCGCCAAGCGGGGAAGAATCCCAACGAGAAGGCCGAGGCCAGCGGCAACTTGAAAGGCTCCGGTGAGGTACGTGAACCCCGTTGGGCCGGGAAGCCACGCCGGCACCATTGACGCCGTGTACGATGCGTAGGCGAAATGTGCGGCGCCGAACTCCACGCAGGCCGCGCCGAAAAGAGCCCGCGCCACGCGCAACGCGCGGTCGCCGGTCGTCGCGGTCACCGGGGACGCGCCATATTGGCGGCGTAGCAGAGCGTAGAGAATCCACGCGCCCAGCAGCAATCCAAGGGCTTCGAAAACCCCATACCAGGAGCCGATGCTGAGGGGCTCGGGCAAAACGGCGCGCGCGCGTGCCGCGACCCAGATCGATCCATACGCTCCGACAACGATCGCGCTCACCAAGGCTGTGCGCGTAAAGTACAGGCCGGCGCTTGCGGCCAGCAAGATCGCTCCCAATCCATATGCCCAAACCTCCCGCCAGGGAAGCTTGGCAGGAAACGGCTCCTATAGTGGAGCGAAGTTGCCGTAGACTAAACAAAGTATGGCGAGACCTGCCACTGCGATTCCGAACAGGGCATGGCCGAATCCAGATATCCGCATATTAAGGGTGCCTACTTCCAAGGACAGCCCGCAACAGTGGGAATGCCAGCATTCGAGCATGCGATGGCATCCTTGCGATTGGGTCTAAGTCAGCTTGAACATACATGACCTGTCAGGTCTTCCGCTTGCCGGTAGCGTCGGCTGAATTGGCCGGGTCGTCCAACAAAATTGGTATCCCGTCCCCGTCTCCGGCTTTGGCGGGCCAAACAAACCGGCGACTCGCTGAAGGATCGACGATGAATCGCCCGGCGTGCGGCCACTCGGAAAAATGAACTCGCCTGCCACGACCGCTCGATCAAGTTGCCGTGAACCTCGCATATGAGCGAGCCGATCGAAATAATCTTCAAGTGGAATCGTGAAAGCGATCGTATACACAGACTACGGGCCCCCGGATGTGCTTCAGTTAGCGGAGGTAGCCAAACCTACACCTGGGGACGATGAGGTTTTGATTGGTATCCGTGCGGCCTCCCTAAATCCGATGGACTGGCACTTCATGAGAGGCACGCCCTACCTCGTTCGCATAGCGGCCGGGTTGCGCAGGCCAAGGAGCACGCGGCTCGGAGTTGACATGGCCGGGCGGGTTGAGGCGGTCGGCAGGAAGGTGACGCAGTTCAAACCCGGTGACGAGGTGTTCTGCTCGTGCAAGGGCGCCTTCGCCGAATATGTGTGTTCGCCAGAGCGCGCATTGGTGCTGAAGCCGGCCAACGTGACGTTCGAGCAGGCGGCCGCTGTGCCTGTGGCAGCATTGACGGCCCTGCAGAGTCTTCGCGACAAGGGACGGATTCAGCGAGGCCAGAAGGTCCTGATCAACGGCGCGGCCGGAGGTGTTGGGACGTTCGCCGTGCAGATTGCCAAGGCCTTTGGGGCGGACGTGACCGGCGTGTGCAGCACGAGAAATGTGGACATGCTCCGGTCGATTGGCGCCCACCACCTCATCGACTACACCCAGGAGGATTTCACCAAGACTGGAACGCACTATGACCTGATACTCGATACGGTTGGGAACCATTCCTTCTCAGATTGCAGGCGAGCGCTGATGAACAAGGGGATTTTCCTGATGGTCGGAGGATCGGACAAAGGGCGCTGGCTGGGACCTCTTAAGGATTTGTTCAAAGCGACCGTGGCATCATGGTTCGGGAGCCAGAAGGTGCGCCCGTTTTTTGCGCGATTGAGCAAAGCTGACTTGATTGTAATTCGCGACCTGCTTGAAACCGGAAAAGTAGTGCCGGTCATCGACCGGCGCTACCCATTGAGTGACGTCCCTGACGCCATCCGTTATCTGGAGGAAGGACACGCCAGAGGGAAAGTAGTAATAAATATGAAGCAACAGGGTGAAACATAAACATGCCTTGAATCCAACCGCCTCATCGCTTCGCTCGCCGGCGGCGGGTGAAGGGGAGCGTTGGCGACTTGGCGCGATATGGCGGTGACTTGGCGGCTCGGGCAGTTGTTTCCAAAGTCACCCTTTTCCAAACGTTTGAAGACCGGAGGCTGTCGCAATGAGTCGCGTGTGGTGGGACAATGGCATTTCTTGCGGATCGGAGGAGTGTTGCCGGCAGCCGGACTGGCGTGGCTTGATCAAGGGACTTGGTCGCGATACTTAGTCCATCCCTGAAGAAGATTTAGAACGACCACGCTGCCGACCCGATAGTCCGCCTCAAGAGCGGGGATGTAGGCGACTCCGCTCGAATCCGAGATGGTATCGCCAAAAAGGCTTTTCTCCGCGGTGACGCCAGTCGGCGGGACCGTGAAATTGCAGGCCGTCCTCAGGATGAGCAGGCGGTTGAAGTCCACGCGACCCATCTGGGCCAACCTCTGAAGCGCGATGCAGGCGCCGGCGTCCTCGCAGTCTGATATGGCCAGCTTCCCGGTTCCCCGGGTGTAGATTCGGTCCCAGTCCTCTGCCCAGCGGGCCATGATCTCCCCATGGAAGAAACGATCGGAAGCAATGCTGTCTCCCATTAGGACGAACGGGGGCTGGTGGGCCATGGGATAGCCGTCGAACCTGCGGCCGAAGGCGCGCATGGATTCGCTGTCGGGTATCGGTACATCCCTCGTGAGCGCATAGGCCCATTTGACCAAAGACGGATTGAGCCTGAAGGCGACCGTTCCGACGCCTCCCGACGAGTCCTCCGAGGCACCGGCGGCCGGAACCGAGTCGACATTTGCGGAGCCCTCCCCGGGCTTGGTCGCGCCCATGGCGACCAACCCGATCGGCCAGTCGGCGGGTATCTCCCGGCTGTCGATTTCGAAGGCCGGATTTCCGTCCACAACGCGCTGGACCCAGACGGCGCTCGCCAGGGACATCACCTTTGGGAATCCGCCGCCGATTCCGCTCAGTATAAAATAGGTATGGGTCAGGTCGAATCGCGGATCAGCTGCCAAGGCCATGATCTGGACTGCGCACCTGGAAGTCGTTCCCGAGACCATTGCATAGAGGCCCTTTCCGTTTGTCAGCAGGGGATGGTCGACTCCCGGCACCTTGATCTCCTCGCGAAGATCCTGCCGCTCCGCCCAGAACTGGAGCTCTCCAGGGGTGTCTCCACGGTCCTTGCCCGTCTCGTACGTCGTGATGACAAGAACTGGGATCGGCACCGGGGCGTCCGCACCGCTGGCGCGCAGGACGCATAGAAACGATGCAGCCGCGAGGAGCGCCTGCGTTAATAGGGGTGATCGGGAGATTATACGCATGACTGGGATCCGGAGTCAGCTTAAACCGAGCCGTTGAGAAGGTCTATGCGCAAGAGAATGCGTTCAAACGCGCGGTTCCGTAACGCCGCGGGCTGATGCCCGGCCCGCACCAGCCACAGGCTTCGCTCGTCTCCCACCAACGAGGAAGGGTGTTTGCATTGATGGGCGACTATTCGGATCAACCTATGTCCCTTGCGGATGGATGCCTTGTCCGGATGTCCGAACTGCGGGCCGATTCCAGAATATTCACGTTGGATCGGCGCTTCCAGGTTTACCGACGAAATCGCCGTCAGCCGATTCCGTTGATAACGCCATCGCAGGCCTGACGGCAGCTAATCCGAAATCATCCCGATCGTCCCAAGCCAGGTCTCCACTAGCTTAGGCCATTCCGTCACTGGCTGCTTCGTGCGCCTCAGCCCGAACGCATGGCCTCCCTGCGCATACAGATGCATCTCTACGGGCACACCAACCCTCTTCAGAGCGGCATAGTAAGATAGCGAGTCCTCTACACGGTCCACATGGTCATCCTCATCCTGCAGCAAAAATGTGGGTGGGGCTTGGACGGTGATATGGGTATCAATATCTGGATTGAGCTCGAAGCTATTATCAGCAAGTGACAGATGCCCGGGATAGAGAGCTACGGCGAAATCAGGGCGGCAGCTTTCCTTGTCGGCCGCATCTACCGCCGGGTACAAGCGCTGTCCAAAATGGGTGCTCATCTGCGCCACCATGTACCCGCCCGCGGAAAACCCGAGTACTCCAATCTTGTTCGGATCGATATGCCACCCGGCAGCATGAAAGCGCACTAGACCTACTGTCCTCTGTGCATCCTCCAATGCCGCCTGTGCTCTTGGCTCGGTCTCGCGCTTTGTTTTGTCGTCCCAGTATTGCCCCGAAAATGGTACGCGGTATTTCAGCAGTACGGCCGTTATCCCATGGGACGAGAGCCAGTCGCATACCTCCGTTCCTTCGAGATCGATGGC
>PMSP01000130.1 GCA_003168315.1 Opitutaceae bacterium | reverse complement strand
CTCCGCCATGCGCTCGAGCCCTGGCACGTGATGGGCGAGGAGAACGTGAGCGGGGTCGTCCGGTTCGTCGACTCCTCGGTGGAGCGCCTCCAGGTGAAGCTGTCGGGCCTCTCCCCCGAGCGCTACGTCGTCGCTTGCAACGGAATCCTGATCCCGCTTCACCCCACCGGCACCGCGAGCGGCGACCACGTCGCCGGCGTCCGGTACCGGGCCTGGCAGCCCGCGTCCGCACTGCACCCGACGATCGGTGTCGACAGCCCCCTGGTCTTCGATCTCGTCGACACGTGGAATGGCCGCTCCATCGGCGGCTGCACCTACCACGTCGCCCACCCCGGCGGCCGCAACTACGCCAAGATGCCGGTCAATTCCTACGAGGCGGAGAGCCGCAGGCTCGCCCGTTTCATCCCCCAGAGCTACACGCCCGGCCAGATGACGCCCACGGCGGAGCGCCCGAGCTCCCCGGAATTCCGCTACACGGTCGACCTGCGCCTTGCCGACAAGGCAAAGCCCGGGCAGGGATAAGGGGCTTCGCCCCTGAAACATGGCCCCGCCGACCCCCCTTCTCGCGACCGACGACCCGCTGCCCGGGTACGCCGGGCTTCCCGGCCGCCACGACGAATGCCGGGCGCCCGACGGGACCTTGAGGGCGCCCTGGGCGGAATTCCTGCGGCGCCTGGGCCCGGAACCCTCGGCGACCCTGAAGGCCGCCGCGGAAGCCTGCAACCGGGCGGTCCTGGAGCAGGACGTGAGCATGAACGTCTATGCGGGGGCCCGCTCGGAGCCCAAGCCCTGGCCGCTCGACGTCGTGCCCCAGCTCGTGGGCGCGGAGGACTGGGCGGTCCTCAGCGACGGGCTCCGCCAGAGGGCGAGGCTCTTCAACACGCTCCTCGCCGACCTCTACGGTCCCCAGAAATTCCTGAGGAACCGGATCCTTCCGGCCAAGCTCGCCATGGCGAACCCCCGCTTCCTCAGGCCCTGCTCAGGCCTCGGAACCCAGCCCGGCGTCTTCCTGCACCACTATGCGGTCGTNNCTCGACATCGCCCGCTCCCCGGACGGGCGATGGTGGGTCCTGCAGGACCGGATGGATGCCCCCTCGGGGCTCGGCTACTCGCTCCAGAACCGGTTCCTCGTCCATACCGCCCTGCCCCAGGAGTTCCAGGGGATGCAGGTGCAGCCGATATCGCCGTTCTTCCATGACTTTGGCTCCTCCCTGGCGCGGCTGGCCCCCTCCCCCGGCCGCGGCGAGGACGCCCGGATCGTCTTCCTGACGCCCGGGCCGGCCAATGAGACCTACTACGAGCACGCCTACCTCGCCCGCTTCCTCGGCTTCCCCCTGGTCGAGGGGGCCGACCTGACGACCCGGGACCGGCAGGTCTTCCTGCGCACGGTCGGCGGCCTGAAGAGGGTCGCGGGGATCGTCCGGCGGGTGGACTCCGGCTTCTGCGACCCGCTGGAGCTGATTTCCGAGTCCGTCCTCGGCGTTCCGGGGCTCGTGCACGCCGCCCACGGGGGCCGCGTGGCGATCGCCAACCAGCTCGGCGGGGCCGCCCTCGAAAGCGCGTCGTTCCTCGCGTTCCTGAAGCCCCTCTGCCAGTCCGTCCTCGGCGAGGCCCTGCGGCTGCCGAGCGTGGCCACCTGGTGGTGCGGCCAGAAGGCCGCGAGGGACTACGTCCTCGACAACCTGCAGGATCTCGTGATCAAGCCGGCATTCCGGGCGCGGGGCGCGGCCGCCACGCGCTACGGCGCCCTGCTTAGCGGCCGCGAGCGCGAGACGCTCGCGGCGAGCATATGCTCGCGTCCCGGCGACTTCTGCGGCCAGGAGCGCCTGCTCCTCGGCACGACGCCCGCCTGGTCCGGGGGCGCATTGAGGCCGGTGCCCTTCGTCATGCGGCTCTTCGTCGCCTGGCACGAGGGCGAGTACCGGGTGATGCCCGGCGCCCTGACCCGCTTCGACCCGACAGGGGCCGACGCCATCGTCTCCCTCCAGAAGGGCGGCGCGACAAAGGACACCTGGGTGATATCTCCCGGCATCCCCCATGATCCGCCCGTGATCCTGCTCCCCGATTCGGGGACCGGTTACCACAGGACGGAGGACACGCCGAGCCGGCTGGCCGACAACCTCTACTGGCTGGGCCGCTACCTCGAGCGCACGGCGCAGATGCTCCGGCTCCTCGACCAGCTGGACCCCCTCCTCCAGGGGGAGGCCGCGGCGCTCGATCCCGAGGTGACGCGGGACTCCATGCGCCTGCTATCGACCTCCTCGCAGAGCCTGCCGGACGAGGACGCGACCCTGGCCGGGATGGCCGCACAGATCCGGGCCCAGGCGGACGACCCGGAGCATCCCGGAAGCCTGGCGGCGAACCTGGGCNNGGATCATCCGGCGCCTGAGGGCCATCGCAGCCGGCGGAAACCCGCTGGGCGCGTCCGACCTGGGCCAGCAGCTTGCCTCACTCGAGGCGCTGGGCAGCGAGACCCTGGCCCACGACACCGGCTGGCACTTCCTGAGGCTGGGGCTGCGGATCGAGCGGGCGAGGCACATTGTCTTCCTGGCCGACGAGCTGCTCCTGCCGGAGCGGCCCCCTGGCGAGCCAGCCGAGCGCCCGAGCGAGTTCCGGCTCCAGACGCTCCTGCATTACACGGCCTGCCTCTTCACCTATCGCAGCCTCTACCACGGCGTCTTCCAGCCGGCATCAATCCTCTCGTGGCTCTTCGGGGCCCCTGAGAACCCGAGGGGCCTCAGGTTCCAGGCCGACCGGATCGCCGAGCATGTGGCGGCGCTTCCCGGGGAGCTTGCGCCGCGCGCCGTCTCGGACCTGAGGGCCACCGCGTTCCGGCTGGTGAGCAACACCAAGCTGGCCGAGCCCTCCGTCCTGGCGAACGACCCGTCCCAGGCGCAGGCGTTCTTCTCGGGCGCGGAGGCCATCCTGACGGAGTTCAACAGCCGGCTCTCGCAGATCTATTTCAGCCACTCCGAGATTTCGGGCGGGACGCAGTAGACCCCAACTCTCCCCCCAACATGCCCCGCTTCAGCGTCACGCACAGGACCCGCTACACCCACGAGACTCCCGTGGGCTCCGCGTGGCAGTCGCTCCACCTGCAGCCGCGCAACGAGGCCGCCCAGCAGTGCGAATCCTTCGAGCTCCAGGTGGCGCCCCACCCGACGGACCTCGCCTCCCGCTTTGACTACTTCGGCAACAAGCAGCACTTCTTCACCCTCCAGGAGCCCCACAGGGAGCTGACGATCACGAGCCGGAGCATCGTCCTTCGGGACGAGCCCATCCTCACGATGGCGGGCCTCACCCCCCCGATCGGCGACATCCCCCAGCTGGTCGACCAGGCCGTCCTGGAGGAGGACTTTCTGCTCGAGCAATACCTGAACGCCACGTCCCTTGTGCCGCTTCTTCCCGAGGCGCGCGAATTGTCCCATGAACTGGGAGCCGAACTCGATCCCGGCGTCTCCACGATGGACTGGCTCGCGCTGTTTGGAGACCGCTTCAACCAGGCGTTCGTGTTCGACCGCGAGGCGACCCAGATCTCGACGCCGCTTTCCGAGGTCATCTCGGAGCGCAGGGGGGTCTGCCAGGACTTCGCGCACCTTTTCATAAGCTGCCTCAGGCAATTCAGGCTGCCCACGGCGTACGTGAGCGGCTACCTGCTCACCCATCCTCCCTCGGGCCAGCCGAGACTGGTCGGCACTGACGCCTCCCATGCCTGGGTCTCAGCGTACATCCCGGGATCGGGCTGGATCGACTACGACCCGACCAATGCGTGTTTCGTCGGCTCGGGGCACATCGTGATAGCCCGGGGCAGGGATTTCCATGATGTGAGCCCGGTGAAGGGCCTCTTCAGCGGCGGAGGCGTCAAGGTGCTCGAGACCGGGGTCAATGTGGAGATCACCGAATAGCAAATAGGCTCACTAAAGACCGCATCGCATTCATAAATCGTTAAGAAATGGGCATGCGAGGCCGAGAACCAGGTTCTCGTCCTCCACAGTTGGATACCGCCATGGAGGGAGAAACGTTGTTTTAGGCAAGAGCACGGCATTCCCCTTATTTCTGGACACAGCGATTCCCCGCGACGCCAATAGCCCTAAGGGTTGCCTCCGGCACAGCCTCGTCGTCAGGAGGTAACAGGCGCTAAGCCGATTACGGCTAGCGTAGTACTAGAACAATGACGACAATGAGAAGAACGAGGCCCAAGCCGCCGCCAATGTATATGGCACTGGCAAGAACAGGTGCGAATAGGAGATGCATAATGTATCCTTTGTTTTTGATGACAAGGTGTTCGCCATCACTTTCCTTATATAGTACGCTATAGACCGTTCTTCGGCTATGGGTCCTTAACCTACCGCCGGATCGCTGCGTTGCTTTGGACAGGAAGGCGGGAACATGGGCAAGCGCAAGGTCCGACGTCGGCGTTGTCATACCCGGCCGTCCGCCCACCCGCGCCGGCCTTTACCCGGTTTCAGTCCGTCGGCCTTGGCCCATAACCGGCCGGCTACTTCCTTGTGTTACGGTAGACATCCTGGATAAATGGATTCGGCCCGTCTGAAACTAATCTAATGAGCTCATGGTGGGTGAATCATAGACAGACCTTTCGTCACGAGTTTCGTGGCGGTTACCTCTGGTCACCAAAGCGTCGTAAAAATGGAAGCCGAAATATTTTCTATGACTACATGCGGTTGGTGAGGCCCGGTGATACCGTTATTTCCTACGCAGACGGCCACGTTAAGGGGATCGGTCTAGCAAAAACATACTGCTACACTTCACCCAGGCCGGACGAGTTCGGACATATAGGGGAGGTTTGGGAAGCCATCGGGTGGAGGGTCGATGTCCACTTCGTTCCTGCCGTACGAACTATCCGTCCGCGCAATATGCTCGGCGAGATCGGGCAGTTGATTGGTATGAAACACTCACCGCTGGGTCCCGATGGAAATGGACGACAGGCTGTTTATCTGGCGGCGATCTCAGACTTGCTTGCCAACTTAATTCGACGCGCAGTCGGTATCAAAGCAGAGCCACCTCACGTTGAGGAACGTGGCAAGAGCAATGACGTCGAAATCGAGCTGCCCGGCGTCGAAGAATGGGAGCGGATCGAGCGCCAGCGGATCGAGAACTCCACGATTCCGGAAACCGAACGCGTTGCTCTGATAAGGGCGCGACTCGGCCAGGGTCGATTTAAGGAAAATGTCAGCCGAATTGAGACCTTCTGCCGGCTGACCCGCGTATCCAACCCGGTCCATTTGATCGCTAGCCATATTAAACCATGGAGGGAGTCCTCGAATGAGGAAAGGCTCGCCGGTGGCAACGGGCTCCTCCTGACCCCGTCAATCGACCACCTTTTCGACCGGGGCTTCATTTCGTTTGAAGACTCCGGCGAAGCGCTCATCTCGCCAGTCTCCGATCTCGATTCCTTAAGCCGAATGGGAGTAAACACGGAAACGCCTGCGCGTGTCGGCGGTTTCAATTCCGATCAACTCTACTTTCTAAAGCACCATCGCACGTCCATCTTCCTTGCCGGTGTAGAAGGTTAGTCGTTGGTGCTCACCGACCGATCGTCTCTCCCGACCCGCCGGGTATCGGAAATGGCGAAAGGAGGCTGTAGATAGTTAGTGCCCGAGGGGAGACTCGAACTCCCATGTCTTTCGACACAGGCTTCTGAGACCTGCGTGTCTACCAATTCCACCACCCGGGCGTGCCACTAATTAACTTCATTCCAGCGCCGTCCAAAACCAATCGACACCGGGAAATGAGAACAAAGAACCGACCTTCACGGCCTGACTCGCAATCCGTGGGGAGGGACAACTACGCCCACGCCAAAATCAACGGCAAGCAGAAATAAGCTCCCGCTGACGACCGCCCTCACGGTACCCAGTTGGAGCGCTAAAATCTCATGAATCCCTGACCTCCACGGCAGGCCGCGTCGAGCG
>PMSP01000314.1 GCA_003168315.1 Opitutaceae bacterium | reverse complement strand
CGTAGAGGGGATCGTACCGGCTATTAGACCCCAAAACTCCAGTCGCGACAGTATTCCAGTTCGCTTTCTTTATAGAGAAACTGGAGTTAGTGGGATGAATCTCATCTCCGAAGGAAGGTTCACCATGTCGTATGCAGTGAACAGGATATTAATAGCGGTTGTCTTCTTCGCCGTGCTGGCGGCATCGGCCGCGCGCGCTCAGAATCCACCCCCTCAGACCTATAACGCACCATCGGCGCAGCCACTCTCCGCCCCGCAACTCGACGATCTGGTGGCACCCATCGCCCTCTATCCCGACCCGCTGGTCGCCCTCATCCTGCCGGCGTCGACCTTCCCCGACCAGGTCTCCGCGGCGGCCGCGTTCGTGTCGGGCAGCGCCGACCCGTCCACCCTCGATTCCCAGCCCTGGGACGCGAGCGTCAAGGGGCTCGCCCATTACCCGGACGTCCTCAAGTGGATGAACGACAACATCGACTGGACGCGCTCGGTCGGCGCGGCCTTCGCGATGCAGCCGGCGGACGTGATGAAGTCGGTCCAGCAGCTGCGGGCCAAGGCCCGCGCGGCGGGCACGCTGACGAACACGCCCCAGCAGCAGGTCGACATGCAGGGGGACGACATAAGGATCGTCCCGACCCAGCCCGACACGATCTACGTGCCCGAGTACGACGCGGACGATGTCTTTGACATCCCGGAGGGCTACGCCGGCCCCTTCATCACCTTTGGCATCGGCTATCCCGTCGGGCCGTGGCTCGGCTACGAGTGCAACTGGGACAATTTCGGGATATGGGTCGGCCCGTGGCACCCCGGCTGGGGCTACCGGCGCGACTGGAACGATGGCAGGCGCTTCCATCCCGACGCCCGCGTTGGCCACGCGCTCGTGCGCAATTTCTACAGGCCCGGCGGCAACCTCCCGTCTCCCCGGCTGATCGCCGGGGCACGGGGGTCAGCGGGTCCAACCAGGGGCCAGAGCGCGGGCTTCCGCTCGGCGCCCGCCCCGGAGCGCGAGGATTTCCGGGGCTACGGCGGCGGGGCGATGGCGCGCCCGTCCTCGCCGGCGCCGGAGGTAAGGGGCTCCCTCTTCGGCGGCTACAACCGGGGCACGCAGGTGCGCGATTACAGCGACCGCGGCCACTCCAGCCGCCAGTCGCCGGTCAGGAGCGCCCCCTCGTCCGGCCGGTCGTCCGCGGCCCCGTCGCGGGGCGCCGAGCCCTCCGGCGGCGGCGGCCATGAGCGCCGCTGAACACTGACCTCCCCCGCACCATGAAATCCCCGTTTTCCACAACTTGTTAACTCCCGCTTTACGCCGCAGCCCTCGCATTCGCCGCCTCGACGGCGTGCCCTGGCCTGCGCGCCGACACGGGTCCCTCGGCGCCGGCGCAGCGCCAGTTCAGCACGCCCGAGGACGCCGTGAAGGCGCTCGCGGCGGCGACCAAGGCGGGCGACAGGCAGGCCGTGGACGCGATATTCGGCCCGGACGTGAAGGATCTCCTCTCGGGCGACGCGAGGCAGGACACTTTGGAATTCGCCGCCTTCGCCAGGTCGATCGGGCAGTACTCGGGGCTCGTCCGCAAGTCCGACGACCGTTTCGTCGTCAACATCGGCGACCAGGACTGGCCGATGCCGATCCCCCTCGTGCGCAGCGGCGGCATGTGGTCCTTCGACACGGCGGCCGGCAAGGAGGAGATCATCAACCGCCGGGTCGGCGAGGATGAGTTGACCGCGATCGGCGTCTGCAGGACCTATGTGGAGGCCCAGCGCGAGTACGCATCCGACGACCGCGACGGCAGCGACGTCCTCAAGTACGCCCAGAGGATCCGGAGCACGAAGGGAACGAGGGACGGCCTCTTCTGGCCCCTGTCCGAGGACGACGAGCAGAGCCCCTTCGGGCCGCTTGTCGCCGAGGCCAGGGCCGAGGGTTACGGCATGAAGGGCCTCGAGGGCCAGCCGCAGCCCTTCCACGGCTACCGCTTCAAGGTCCTCACCGCGCAGGGCGCGGCGGCGCCCGGCGGCGCCTACAGCTACGTNNTTCGCCCTCGTGGCCTTCCCGGCGCACTGGGGCGAGTCGGGCGTCATGACCTTCATCGTGAGCCAGAGGGGCAAGGTCTATGAGCGCAACCTGGGCGAGGGGAGCGCGGACATCGCCGGGTCGATGACCGAGTTCAACCCGGACGGCGACTGGTCCCCGGTGGCGTCGCAGTAGGCCTTCCGGGCCTGCCGCAAAAAGCCGCTGTCAACCGGCTGATTTTTTGTGCACGCTCGGGGTCCCTTGAAGGCCTCTGATTTCTTCGCGCTGCCCGAGTCCCTCTCCGCGTTCCGCCCGTTCTTCGCGGCGGACGCGGCCCCCTGGGACTGGCTGGCCCAGATCGGCCCCGCGCTGGCCGCCTGCAGGTTCGAATCCAAGCCGCCGAAGGTCCCGGCCGGCGTCCAGCTGGAGGGACTTGTCCACCTGGGCGAGGGCGTGTCCCTCCCGGCCCAGGCGACCCTGATCGGCCCCGTGTGGATCGGCGCGGGCACCCAGATCCGGCCGGGGGCGTTCATCCGGGGCAACGTGATCACGGGCGAGGGCTGCATCCTCGGGAATTCGTCGGAGTTCAAGAACTGCCTCCTCATGGACGGCGTGCAGGCGCCGCATTTCAACTACGTCGGGGACTCGGTCCTCGGGAACCGGGCGCACCTGGGGGCGGGCGCGATCTGCTCGAACCTGCGCCTGGACCAGAAGCACGTGTTCATCCAGCTGGAGGGCGGCCCCGTGGACACCGGCCTGAAGAAGTTCGGGGCGATACTGGGCGACGCGGCNNGAGGTCGGCTGCAACGCGGTCCTGAACCCCGGGACGCTCCTCGGCCCCCGCTCGCTCGTGATGCCGGCCATATCCTTCGGCGGCGTCCTTCCCCCGGCGATGATCGCCCGGGTCCGCCAGCAGGTCACCTGGGTCCCCCGGAAATTCTAGGATGCGCACGCTGACAGGCATAACCCCCTCAGGGACCCTCCACATCGGCAACTACTTC
>PMSP01000080.1:225-7322 GCA_003168315.1 Opitutaceae bacterium | reverse complement strand
GCCACCAGCATTCAGTTTCGCATGCTCAACGCCCGAAAAGGTCCCAGCGTCCGATCCCCCCGCGCCCAATGCGACAAGAAGGCTTATCAGTTCAGACTGAAGCATACTCTCGAGCTTCAGCCTAATCTCACCCTCTTCCAGGCAACCGTGACCGGACTGATCCACGACAAGGGATCGATTGTCGGATGCCGGACCAACTTGGACATCGATTTCAAGGGGCGCGCCGTGATCGTGACGACAGGCACGTTCCTGAGGGGCCTCATGCATATCGGGCAGAACAAGAATGAGGGAGGTCGCCTGGGCGATTTCAGCTCGAAGACGCTCTCGGCAAGCCTGATGGAGATGGGCGTCGAGCTCAAGCGCCTGAAGACGGGTACTCCCCCACGCAGATTAGGCCGTAGCATTAACTTCGGAAAGATGCAGGAGCAGAAAGGGGACGCGCACCCCACCCTTTTCTCCTTTCACGACACCCGGGATCCCGAGGATTTGTTCCACGTGGAACATTCCGGCGAGACTCGCATCGGATGGGTCCCCGGATCATCCCAGGTCTCCTGCTGGATGACCCATACGACCGACTCAACAGCCGAGATCGTTCGAGCCAACCTCCATAAATCCGCAATGTATAATGGCGAGATCGAGGGAGTCGGCCCCAGATACTGCCCAAGCATCGAGGACAAGTTCGTCCGGTTCGCGGACAAGCCGCGCCATCTGCTGTTCCTGGAACCGGAAGGACGAACGACGAATGAATACTACGTCAACGGCCTATCGACCTCTTTGCCGTTCGATGTGCAGCTCGACATGGTTCATAGCATTCCGGGACTCGAGGAAGCGGTGCTCCTGAGGCCAGCCTATGCCGTCGAATATGATTTCGCGCCGCCTACCCAGCTTCTGCCTTCCCTTGAATCCAAGCGGATCGAAAACCTCTTCCTGGCCGGGCAGATCAACGGTACGTCCGGATATGAAGAGGCCGCAGGCCAGGGACTCGTCGCGGGAGTGAATGCAGTGAACAAGGTCCGCGGTGCGGCGCCGATGGTCCTGGGCCGCCACGAATCCTATATTGGAGTCCTGATCGATGACCTGGTGACACGCGGGACGGATGAGCCATACCGCATGTTTACCAGCAGGGCAGAGTACAGGCTGCTCCTGAATCACGGGAGCGCCGAGCTCCGGCTTGCCCATCATTCCAGCGATTATAAGCTAATCAGCCAGAGCCGCTTAGGCCGTATTCACGACAAAGCATCAAGCATTGGGAAGTGGGTTCAGTTTTTGGAGACAACTCGTTCCAAAGAAGGCACTTGGGCTGAATATATTCGCAGGGGAGGGGAGAGGAACGGCCTTCCGGATGATTTCCTTCGGGAAAAGCCTGAGGTTCGTCATGAAGTGTTGTACCGTATTGCCTATCATGGATATCTGGAACGCGAGCAGCGGGAGGTCGAACGGCTTAGGCATGTGGAGAAAATCCGCATTCCGCTCGAATTCGACTATGCAGCGCTGCCTGGCCTGCGGCGCGAGAGCGCATTGAAACTTACTCATATTAAGCCACTTACGCTCGGGCAGGCCAGCCGAATGAGCGGCGTGAACCCCACGGACATCAGCCTGCTCATGGTGGCCATTGAGGCGGGCAGGGAAGGGGATTCGGTTGCTTGAGGCCGAGCCGTCCCGCGGAGCGTGACTCCGTTGTCAGCAAGAGGCGCCAGGATTTGCGCCAGGAGCTGGCGAAGATCATCCATTCCGGGGACCATTTTGTCTGGGAAGTCGGCAGCGGCCACGGTCATTTCCTCACCGCCTTCGCCAAGGGAAATCCGGACGACACCTGCATCGGGATAGACATCACGTCCGACCGGATCGTGCGGGCGGACCGGAAGCGAGAGCGCGCAAGGCTCGAAAACCTGCGTTTCGTCAGGGCTGATGCGGACGACTTCCTGGCCGTCATGCCGGAAACGGCCAGGTTCACCTCGATCTTCATCCTTTTCCCGGATCCGTGGCCGAAAAGGCGCCACCACAAGAACCGCGTCGTCAAAGCGGAATTCCTCACGGCAGCGGCGGCGAAGGCGGTGAAGGGGGCGCCCCTTTATTTCAGGACCGACCATGAACCCTATTTCCGTGCAGTCTGCGACCTCGTCGCCACGCACGCGGATTGGGCGGAGGAAACGGTGGATTCATGGCCATTCGAGGAACCGACCGTTTTCCAAAAGCGCGCCGAGCGCCATTTTTCACTCGTTGCGACGCGACGATGAGCTAAAAAATCGGCATGAGAAGGAACGTCGCCATCCTCGTGTTTGATGAAGTCGAGGTGCTCGACTTCGCGGGCCCGTTCGAGGTGTTCGCCGTGACTGATGAGCTGCGCTCCCACTCCGTGTTCAACGTCGTCACGGTCGCGCCGATGCCCGGCACCGTCCGGGCGCGCAACGGGCTGAAGGTCGTCCCGGACCACGCGATCGAGACCTGCCCGCCCCCCCATATACTGGTCATCCCGGGCGGCTTCGGGACGCGTGCCCTCCTGCGTAATCCCGTAGTCATCGAATGGATACAGAATAGGGCTCGCTCCGCGGAAATCATCATGAGCGTCTGCACGGGAGCGCTCGTGCTGGCGAAGGCGGGGTTGCTCGACGGCCTGCGTGTCACGACCCACCACGACCTCGTCGAGACGCTGCGCACCATGGCCCCGGGGGCCATCGTCGACGCGAGCGCGCGGTTCCACGACAACGGCGCGGTCGTCACCTCGGCCGGGATCTCGGCCGGCATCGACTGCTCCCTTCACATCGTCGCGCGCGTCGTCGGGGACGAGGCTGCGTCAGCCACGGCCGCCTACATGGAATATGAACGGCGGCGCTGAAGCGGCCGCCGGGGGGGGCGCCGCGCCCTCGCGCGGCGCCTATGTCCTGGCCTTCGCAGCCATCTACCTGATCTGGGGGAGCACCTACCTGGGGATCCGGGTCGCGGTGGAGACCATGCCCCCGTTCCTCATGGCCGGAATGCGCTTCGCCGTGGCCGGTTCCCTCGTATTCGGGTACCTCCGCCTCAGGGGCGCGCCCTGGCCCACGCGCAGGCAGTGGCGCGACCAGGCCATCATAGGGATCTTTCTCCTTCTCGGGGGAAACGCCGTTGTCTCCTGGTGCGAGGAGCGGACACCCTCCGGGATCACCTCGCTTATGATCGGCGCGGGACCCCTCGTCGTCGTTCTCTTTGACTGGGTTCGGCCGGGAGGAAAGCGGCCGACGGTCGGCCTGGCGCTCGGGGTGGCGGTCGGGATAGCCGGGATAGCCCTCCTTCTTGGGCCGGACGCCATCCCGCAGGGCTACCGGCCCCCCGCGATCGACATCATCGCCCTCTTCGCCTCGACCATAAGTTGGTGGACGGGATCATTTTACAGCAAGCACATCGCTGCCGGGACATCGCTCATCATGGCCTCGGCTATGCAGATGATCTGCGGTAGCGCGTGCATGTTGCTGACAGGCTTGCTCTTGGGGGAGGGGAGCTCATTTCACATGGCCTCGATAAGCACCCATTCGTGGGAGGCGTTCGCCTATCTCGTGGTGGCGGGCTCGATAGTCGCCTTCCGCGTGTACGTATGGCTCCTGGAGCATTGCACCCCGGCAAAGGTGTCGACCTATGCCTACGTGAACCCGGTTGTCGCCGTCGTCCTGGGCTGGCTCGTCCTCGGCGAGCCGCTCAACCCGCGCATGCTCCTTGCCGCGGCCATCATCGTCGGGGCGGTGGCCATCATCACGATCGGGAGGGCGCGGACCGCGGCCAAGCCGTGAAAGCCCGACGCCGGGGTATTCGCTCCGAGTTTTTAAAGTTTCGGTTGTTGACGGAGAGAGGGGCCCTTGCCTACGACTAAGCGTTTCCAGAGCTTCCAGCCGTCGGAATGAACCATGTCTCGGGTCACTAAACTTGCACTCATCCTTGCGTCCCTTTCAACCGGGGTGCCGGCCTATGCCGCCGAGGGATCGGGCGTGGAAACCTCGGCCCAGGCGCTGTTCAGGATAGGCTCCCTTCCCGTGACCAACAGCATGGTCACGAGCTGGGTCGTGGCCCTTCTGCTTATCATAGTCATCCGGCTTGCGATCGGGCGCCCAAAGCTGATCCCCGGCCGCGGCCAGGCGATTGTCGAGAGCCTGGTCCAGGGGATCTACGACCTCACCTCCCCGATAGTCGGACCCAAGGTCGCGAAACCCACCTTTCCCCTCCTTATCTGTCTCTTCACCTTCATCCTGATACAGAACTGGAGCGGCCTCCTTCCCGGTGTCGGGACGATCTACATGCTCGACCACACCTCCGGCGGATGGACGGAGCTCATCCGGCCCGCCAACGCGGACCTGAACGGCACGCTAGCGCTGTCCCTGGTCGCCATAGGCTGCTGGTTTTACTTCATCATGCGCTATGCGGGGCCGGCGGTCGTCCTCAAGGACATCTTCGGCAACAAGGCGGACAAGAGCGAGGTCCCGGCAGTCATCTATTACCCCCTCTTCATCGTCTTCTTCCTCATTGGCATCATCGAGATCGTCTCGATCGCGTTCAGGCCGATTTCGCTTTCCCTGCGGCTCTTCGGCAACGTTTTCGGCGGCGAGAGCCTGATGCATGCGATGAGCGGCATGCAGAAGTGGGGGCTCCCTGCCCCGTTCTACGTGCTCGAACTCCTCATCGGCTTTGTCCAGGCCTTCGTCTTCACGCTGCTCGTGAGCGTCTACATCGGCCTTATCTGCAACCACGGCGACGACCACCACGAGGAGCACAAGGAAGCCGCGCACTGACCATCCCTTTTCCGCCGGGACCGTGCCCAGAGCGCGGACGGCGGCAATCCACCAAAAAAAAGTACCAACATGACATCAGTAATCGCTGAAATGACAGGAAGCATCCAGGGCGGTCTCGGCTGCCTTGGCGCCGCGATCGGCGTAGGCCTCGTCGGCTTCAAGGCCGCCGAGGCGGTCGGCCGCAACCCGGGGGCTTCCACGAAGATCCTGGTCCAGGCCGTCATCGGAATGGCCCTTGCCGAAGCGGTCGCGTTCTACGCGCTCTTCATTAAGTAAGACCCTCCGAACAACCGCGCCGGCGCCATGCGCCGGCGCGGTCCCCTTAAAAAACGACCTCCATGCTCTCCCACCTGCTCATACTCGCCCAGACGGCGGCCCCCGAGGCCGCACCGGCAGCAAGCGGCATCAGCAAGATCACGCAGGAATTCGGCATCAGCTGGCCCTTCATCCTGGCCCAGATCCTGAATTTCTCGATCGTCGCCTTCCTGCTCTGGAAATTCGCCTTCAAGCCCGTCCTCGCGACGCTTGACGAGCGGCAGAAGAGGATCGCCTCCGGCCTGCAGTACGCCGACGAGATGAAGGCCAAGCTCGAGGCCATGCAGCAGGAGAGCGTCGCGAGCGCCAAGAGGTCGCAGGCCGACGCCTCCAAGGTCATAGACGAGGCGCGCAAGGCCGCGAAGGACTTCCTCGACAAGCAGACGCAAGAAGCCGCGGCCAAGGCCAGCGACATGCTGGTGAAGGCGCAGCAGGTGATCGAGCTCGAGAAGAAGAAGATGCTCGCCGAGGCCCGCACCGAGATCGCGCGCCTGGTCGTCACGACGACGCAGCAGGTTCTTTCCAGGGAGCTCTCCGACGCCGACCGCAACCGGTACACCGAGTCCGCCGCACGAGAGCTCAACAGCGCCTGACACGGATGGCCTCCCCCGCAAAATCCGCACAGCAGTTCGCCCGCCAGCTCTTCACGATGAGCGTGGTTGACGGCGCGGTCTCGGCCGACCGCGTGGCCGGCGTCCTGGAATACGTCGAGAAGCACGGCGTCGCCAACCCGGTGATGGTCCTCAAGGCCTACCAGCGGCTGATCGCCATGGAGCTCGCAAAGGGGCTCGCACTCGTCGAGCACGCGGGCGCGGTCAATGACGCGATGCTCGCCTCGATCGCAGCCGCGATGACCAGGAGGTACGGCAGGCCGGTCACGGCCAGCGCGAGGGCCAACCCGGCACTCCTCGCCGGCATCCGCGTCCACGTGGGCGACGACATCTACGAATCCTCCGTCGCCGGGCAGCTCGCGGCACTGGCCGCCTCGGTCTGACACATGACACCTTAACACACCCGTCCAGAAATTCCCATGAGCACCGTCCTCGAACAAATCGAACAGCAGATCGCCAAGCTATCCAGCAAGTCGGTCAAGAAGAACACCGGCAACATACGCACGGTCGCCGACGGCGTCGCGAAGATCGACGGGCTCTCGGACGTGATGTACAACGAGATGGTGCAGTTCCCGGGCGGCGCGATCGGGATCGCCCTCAACCTCGAGGAGGACGAGGTCGGCTGCGTCGTCCTCGGCGACGTCTCCCAGCTGAAGGAGGGCGACGAGGTCACGACGACCGGCAGGCTCCTCTCCGTCCCGGTCGGCAGGGGTCTCCTCGGCCGCACGGTCGACGCGCTCGGCAACCCGGTCGACGGCAAGGGGCCGCTCGACTCCAAGGAAACCTACCCGGTCGAGAAGATCGCCCCGGGCATCATCGTCCGCAAGTCGGTCTCCCAGCCCCTCTTCACCGGCATCATGGCCATCGACTCGATGATCCCGATCGNNACCGGCAAGACGACCATCACGATCGACACGATCATCAACCAGGCGAAGATCAACAAGGTCGGGCTCGCGTCCGGTGACGGCAATTTCCGGCCGGTGTACTCGATCTACGTCGCCGTCGGGCAGAAGCAGTCGAACATCGTGCGCACGATCTCGGCCCTCGAGGCGGCCGGCGCGCTCGAGTTCACCATCATAGTCGCCGCTCCCGCCGCCGACAACCCCGCGAACCAGTACCTCGCGCCCTACTCCGGCGCGTCGATGGGCGAGTGGTTCATGGAAAACGGCATGGACGCCCTGATCGTGTACGACGACCTCTCCAAGCACGCCGTCGCCTACCGGCAGATCTCCCTGATCCTGAAGCGCCCCTCGGGCCGCGAGGCGTACCCGGGCGACGTGTTCTACCTCCACAGCCGCCTCCTCGAGCGCGCGGCACGCCTCGACGGGAAGGGCTCGCTCACGGCCCTCCCCATCATCGAGACGCTGGCCGGCGACGTGTCGGCCTACATCCCGACGAACGTGATCTCGATCAC
>PMSP01000080.1:0-167 GCA_003168315.1 Opitutaceae bacterium | reverse complement strand
GCGGCGGCCGCATCGTCGAGCTGTTCAAGCAGCCGGCCTTCTCGCCGCTTCCGATCGAGCTCCAGGTCGCCGTGCTCTTCGCGATGCAGAAGGGATTCTTCGAGGCGGTGGACCTGAAGAAGGTCGTCGACGCGGCGGCGTCCCTGAAAGCCTTCTTCACCACCCGC
>PMSP01000109.1 GCA_003168315.1 Opitutaceae bacterium | reverse complement strand
GGCGACGACCGCCGGACGCGGCTGCGGGGCGGCCTCGCGAAGGGCCAGCTCAGCCTCCTCCTGGGGGCGGGCCGTGCGCTCGATGGCCGCCGCCACGCGGACAGGCGCGGCGGGGGCGGGAGCCGCCGGGCGAACCGTGGCGACCTTGGGCGCCGAGATGATCTCGGAGTAGCCCCCGACAAAGCGGACGCCGGCAAAAGCCAGGGCGATCGCGGCTGCGGCCCCAAATGAAAGCTGATGGCGCCTAGCAACCGCAAAAACCCCTGAAAACCGGTCCCACCAGGGCCGTTTGCTGACAATTGCCGAGAGCTGCTTCGCCCTGATCTCCGACTCAAACCTTGCCCAAAATTCATCCGGCGGACGCTCGGCCCTCTTCAGGCGCAGGAGGTCCTCAACCGTCACTTTCTGTTCTGCATCCCGTTTCATTTGAGTAAGTAAGGTTGGAGTTCAGCCTGTAGCAACTGTTTTGCGTAATGCAGTCTAGACCGCACGGTCCCGACTGAGCAATCCATCACTTCAGCGATCTCCTGGTGGCCAAGCCCGTCGATTTCGAATAAGGTGACCACTGTGCGATGATTGATAGACAGTTTCTGCATCGCATCGTTCAATTTTTCCTGAAGTTCACGGACGAAGGTGTCACGTCCGCTGCCCGTCTTGTCGGTCAGGGCGTCTATAAGCTCCTTGGACACCGGATCGTCCTCCCGGACGGACTCAAGGCTGAAGAAGGACCTCAGGCGGTTCTTGCGCAGGTGGCTCAGCGTCGAGTTGACCGCGATGCGGTATAGCCAAGTGAAGAACGAGGCCTGCCCCTGGAAGCGGTGGATCGACTGGAATGCCTTGATGAACGCGTCCTGCGCCAGGTCCGCGGCGTCCTCCCGGTTGGAGGTCATGTTGTAGACGATCCCGAGCACGCGCTCCCGGTACTTGACGATCAGACGGTCGAAGGCCGCCACGTCCCCCGCCTGGACCTGGCGCACGACCGCCAGGTCGGCATCCGCCTCAAGCTTTCGCTCCGGCGACGCAACGAGGGTCTTCTCCAGTGTCTTGCTGGCGTGCATCAGGCTATGACAAGCAAGTGCCTTGCGGGAGCCTTGGCAAATCGAAACGCCACGTTGCCGGCGGATAGGCGGACCTCATCGGCCCCGTGCCGCCCGCGCGCGGCCTCATCCCATGGGCCGGAGGGAGGCGACCTGCGCAAGGAGGACTTCCGCGAGGGCAAGAAGGTAGTGGGTCGGGGGCCGGCCGGGCCATTCCGCGAGCGCGTCCCGGGCTGCGGAGACCTCGCTCTGCACCGCGATCTCGACCGCGTCGAACACGCCGAGGTCCAGCATCTGCTTCAGCCGGAGCTCGGGGCGCGGCGCCTGAAGCCCGCTGATCTCGTCGGAAAGCGCGGCGCGCTCGAAGGGCGGAAGCCGGTCCATGAGGGCGAAGAGGGGAAGCGTCAGCTTGCCGCTTGCGAGATCCGTGCCGAGCGTCTTGCCGATCTTGTCCTCGCGGCCGAAGAAGTCGGCCAGGTCGTCGTAGATCTGGTAGGCGATCCCGAGGTGCCTGCCGAACTTGTCCGCAGCCCCGACGTAGCCCGCCTCGGCTCCGGAGAGGCGCGCCCCGAGGAAGCAGGAGACCCGGAAGAGCTCCGCCGTCTTCAGGTCGATGATCCGCAGGTAGTCGGCGGGCGTAAGGTCCGTCGAGCGGCGCCTCAGTGTCTGGACGATCTCCCCGGCGCACACGCGGCGCGTCGACTCGGACACGGCGGCGCAGACCTCGTTCGTCGAGAAATCGGTGGCCAGGTGAAGCGCGTGGGCGAAAAGCGCGTCGCCCAGGAGAACCGCGGCGGTCGGCCCGAACTCCCGCATGGCCGTCCTGCGGCTGCGCCGCAGGTCGGCCGAGTCCATGATGTCGTCGTGGACGAGCGTCGCCAGGTGGACCAGCTCGACGATGGCCGCCGCCTTGACGATATCGCCGGAGACCGTCTCACGGTCCTTCCAGCCGCTCAGGAAGACCAGGGCGGGGCGGATGCGCTTGCCGGAGGTGTGGATGCAGTAGTCGGCCATCGAGCGGATCTCCGGCTCGAAGGCCTGCAGCTGCCCCTGCAGAAACACATCCAGCGCCGCCATGTGCGGGGCCAGCATGGCAAACACGCCCGCAAACGCGTGCGGCGTGGCTGGGGGTGAAATGACTGTGCTCGGGGCCGGCGGCATCAACCACCGGACCCTAGCCCGAAATCAGGAAATCTCCAACCAATTGTCGCCCGTGCGAGGTTCCCCCGGGATTACGGAACCTCGTAGACCTCGACCAGCCCGATGCCGGTCGCGTTCGCCGCCCCGGACAGCTCGGCCGTGTAGGTGCCGGGCTGCAGGACGATCAGGACCGCCGAATCCGCGCTCCCGTTGGCGTACAGGAACGCCCCGGCCTGCTGCTCGGCCGCCGCAATCTGCGCGGGGTCGTTGCCGGTCTGCCAGGAGTAGTTCTCGCGGATGACCTGCTGGGAGCTGTTGTAGATCTGCAGGTGCGGCGTGGCGAGGGCCCCGCTGACGCCGAGCCCGGTGAGGCCCGGGCCGGCACCGCGAATCAGGAGCCTCTTCGGCGCGGATCCGTTGAAGTTGAAGCCGGCGATCAGCACGTTAGTGCCGGTCCCCACGCTTCCGCGCGTCGAGAC
>PMSP01000196.1 GCA_003168315.1 Opitutaceae bacterium | reverse complement strand
AGGCATTCTGGCCGCCGAAGCCTAGATTGTTGCTGAGGACCGTCCGCACCCTGACCTGCCGCGCCGAGTTGGGGACGTAGTCCAGGTCGCAGTCGGGGTCGGGCTCCTCGAGGTTCATGGTCGGGGGGACGATTCCCTTCTCGATCGTCTTCACGCAGATGACGGACTCAATCCCGCCCGCGGCGCCGAGGAGGTGTCCCGTCATGGACTTGGTGGAGCTCACCGGGACCCTGAAGGCGTGCTCCCCGAACACCTTCTTGATGGCGAGCGTCTCGTACTTGTCGTTGTAGGGGGTCGAGGTCCCGTGGGCGTTGATGTAGTCGACGCTGCCGGGGGACGCGCCCGCGCTCGCCAGCGCCCGGCGCATGGCCATCGAGAGCCCCTTCCCCTCGGGGTCGGGCTGGGTGATGTGGTAGGCGTCGCAGGTCGCCGCGTAGCCCGCGAGCTCGCAGTAGATCCGCGCCCCGCGCGCCCGGGCGTGCTCCAGCGACTCGAGGACAAGGATGCCCGCCCCCTCCCCCATGATGAAGCCGTCGCGGTTCTTGTCGAAGGGCCTGCTGGCGGTGCTCGGCTGGTCGTTGCGCGTGCTCATCGCCTTCATGGAGCAGAACGAGGCGTAGGCGAAGGGGGTGATCGCGGCCTCGCTGCCGCCGGCCACCATGACGTCCGCGTCGCCGCGGCGGATCGCGTGGGCCGCCTCGCCGAGCGAGTGGGTGCCGGTCGCGCAGGCCGAGACCATCCCGAAGTTCGGGCCGCGGGCGCCGAGCTCTATCGCCACCAGCCCGGAGCACATGTTGCCGATCAGTGACGGGATCGTGAAGGGCGACACCTTCCTCGGTCCGCGGTCATAGAGGATCTTCAGCTGGGTCTCATAGGTATGCATTCCGCCGATACCGGACCCTATGATGACGCCGACCTTGTCGACGTCCTCCTTCGCCATGTCGAGGCCTGAGTCGGCGACGGCCTGCTTCGCCGCGACGAACCCGAAGTGGGTGTAGCGGTCGTTGCGGCGCGCCTCCTTCGGGTCCATGAGCTGGTTCACGTCCCAGTTGCGGACCTCGGCCCCGATCTGGCAGGCGAAGGCCGAGGGGTCGAAGAGGGTCACCCTGTCGACCCCGATCTTGCCCGCGATCAGGCCGGCCCAGAAGGCCGGGACGTCGTGCCCGATGGAGGTGACCACACCCAGGCCTGTCACCACGACGCGGCGCTCGGACGGGCGTGGGTTCATCGGCTCGGGGGGCTTGCCGCGGCCAATATCAGGTAAGGGGCCTGCGCCGGGCGCCGGGATGCCGTCGGGGCTCGATCAGCCCTGGCCGGCTTTGCTTTTGATGTAATCGGTGACCTGGCCGACGGTCTGGAGCTTCTCGGCGTCGGACTCGGGGATCTCTCCCTTTATCTCGTCCTTGAACTCCTCCTCAAAGGCCATGATCAGCTCGACCGTGTCGAGCGAATCCGCTCCCAGATCATCAAGAAAGGAGGCGTTCGGCGTGATCTGCTCCTCATTGACGTTGAGCTGGTTCACTATGATCTCCTTGACGCGCTGGTCTATGGTTTTTTGGTCAGCCATTGGGTGATAATCCGAGTCTACGCAGGCTTCACATTGCCATGCCGCCGTCAACGGTAAAAACTTGGCCTGTAACGTACCCGGATTCCTCGGAGCACAGGTAGGCGCACATAGTTGCGATATCGGCGGCCTCCCCGAAGCGCTTGAGGGGCACGACCTCCAGAATCTTGGCCGCAAGCTCCGGTTTGTTGACGAATTCGGTCGTCATGTCGGTCTTTATGAACCCCGGGGCGACCGCGTTCACGGTGACGCTCCTGGAGGCGAATTCCCGGGCCAGGGACTTGGTGAGGCCGATCATTCCGGCCTTGGCGGCCGAGTAGTTCGCCTGCCCGGCATTGCCCATGATGCCGCTGACCGAGGTGATGTTGACGATCCGGCCCCAGCGGGCGCGGGCCATCGGGCGGGCCAGGTGCTTCGTCCAGTGGAAGCAGCTGCTCAGGTTGGTCGCGATGACGTCGTTCCAGTCGGCGTCGCTCATCCGGAAGAGGAGGCCGTCCCGCGTGATGCCGGCATTGTTGACCAGGATGTCGATCACCGGGACCTCCGCCAGGAGCGCCTCGGCGGCCTTGGCGATGGCCGCGCCGTCGGCGACATCCACCGCCAGCGCCCTCGCCTTCCCCCCCGCCGCCGTGATCGCCGCAGCGGCCGCGCCGCAGGAGTCGGCCGACTTCGAGACGCAGATCACGCTGACGCCGTTCGCCGCGAGGGTCTCTGCGATCGCCCTGCCGATTCCGCGGCCCGCGCCGGTCACGAGCGCCGTCCTGTTTTTGAAGGTGAGCATGGGTCCTAGTAGACGTCGCGCTGGTAGCGCTTCTCCTTTTTCATGGCTTTAACGTAGTCAGCGGCCTCGGCCGGGGACATCCCTCCCTCCCCGGCGATGACGTCATGGAGGGCGACGTCGACGTCCTTCGCCATGCGCTTGGCGTCGCCGCACACGTAGAAATTGGCCCCGGCCTTCAGCCAGGCCCAGAGCTCGGCCGCGTTCTCGCGCATCCGGTCCTGCACGTAGATCTTGTTGATCTGGTCCCGCGAGAATGCGGTGTCGAGCCGGGTGAGGATCCCGTCCGCCTGCCACTTGGTCCAGTCCTCCTCGTAGAGGAAGTCGGTCGCCTTCTTCTGGTCGCCGAAGAACACCCAGTTGCGCCCCTTTGCCCCGGAAGCCGCCCGGTCCTGGAGGAACGCGCGGAAGGGGGCGATCCCCGTCCCCGGGCCCACCATGACGGCGTCCCGGGAGCCATCCTCCGGCGGCCCGAAATGGGAATGGGAGACGAACACGGGGGTCGGCGTCGAGCCGACCGTCACCCGGTCCGAGAGGAAGGTCGTGCAGACCCCCACCCGCTCGCGGCCGTTCGTCTGGTAGCGGACGATGGCCACGGTCAGGTGGATCTCATGGGGATGGAGACGGGGTGAGGAGGCGATCGAGTACAGCCTCGGCATCAGCTTGCGCATGTGGTCCACGAGCTCCTGCGGCGTCAGCCGGGCGCTCGGGAACTCGGCCAGGAGGTCCACGAACTCGCGCTCGTCAAGCCACGCGGCGAGAAGCTCCTTCGACTCGGGGAGGATGAGGCCCTCAAGCTTCGCTTTCTCGGCGGCATGGGTCGCCCGGGTGGACAGGGTTTCCACTATCCGGCGGGTCGGACCGGCAAGGGCCAGCTTTGACGCCAGGGCCTCGCGAAGCGCCGTCGGAGCAGTCGCCTTGGGCAGCATGACGGGCTCATGACCCGTGGCGCCCAGGGCGGCCAGGATGGCGTCCACCTCCTCCGGGCGATTGGTCGGGAAGACCCCGAGAGAGTCCCCGGCCTTGTAGTGGAGGCCGCTTCCGGCAAGGCTGACCACGATGTGCCGGGTCTCCTTCGCGGAGCCGGGTCCGTTCAGCACCCGGTTGTCCGTGACGCATGCGTTGAAGGGATTATCCTTCGTGAAGGCCGAGATTTCTGCTGTTTCGGACATGAAATGGAGCCGGCAATAAGGTGGTCGCGCGGCCCCGCTTGCAAGCCGGTTCAATCGGGGCATTTTTTTCACCATGCAGGACAACAGCCCGGCGCTCACCGGATTCCACCACCTGACGGCCGTGACGGCCCAGGCGTCTCAAAACCATGCCTTCTACACGCAGGTCCTCGGAATGCGCCTGGTGAAGAAGACCGTCAACCAGGACGATGTCTCCTCCTATCACCTGTTCTACGCCGACGGCAAGGCGAGCCCCGGCACGGACGTCACCTTCTTCGACTGGCCGGCCGCCCGCGAAAGGCGCGGGACGCGAAGCGTCGTCCAGACGGGGCTTCGGGTCGGCAGCCCGGAGGCAATCAGGTATTGGAAGTCACGCCTCGCGGATCTCAAGGTCACCCATTCCGAACCTATTGAGCGCGACGGCCGTTGGACCCTCGATTTTGAGGACCCCGAGGGCCAGCGCCTGAGCCTGGTCGACGACGGCGGCCTCGGAGCGGCTGATCCCTGGGGCCTGAGCCCCGTTCCTGCTGCAAGCCAAATCCGGGGACTCGGCCCGATCCGGATGAGCGTGCCCGACCTCAGGCCGACCGACCGGGTTCTCACGGCGGTCATGGCGATGACCAAGGTTCGGGAATATTCCCTTTCCAAGGGCCACGCCCCCGCGGTCCACGTCTACCAGATGGGCGGCAAGGGTCCGTCCGCCGAGCTGCACGTGTTGGTCGAACCGAGCGCCGCTCCTTCCCGGCTTGGCGCCGGCGGCGTCCACCACGTCGCCTTCCGGACCCCGAACGACGAGGAATACGAGCGCTGGGAGGAGAGGCTTGTGGAGATGGGCATGCCGACCAGCGGCCCCGTCGACCGGTTTTATTTCCGGAGCCTCTATTTCCGGGAACCGGGCGGGATCCTCTTTGAGATCGCAACAGACGGCCCCGGGTTCGCAACGGATGAGAAGCTCGAGAGCCTGGGGAAGCGACTGGCACTCCCGCCCTTCCTGGAACCCCGGCGCCGGGAGATAGAGGCGGGGCTGAAGCCCCTGAACCTCTAGCCCAAGCGGTTGCTAGCCATTCCCCGGCCACACGCGCTTGAGGGAATCCACGCGATCGAAGTCGCCATCAGTATAAACGAGAGTCGCCGAGTACTGTTGGGCGGTTGCGGCAATCCAGGTATCGTTCTCTCCGAGGCGCTGC
>PMSP01000397.1 GCA_003168315.1 Opitutaceae bacterium | reverse complement strand
GCCTTCGCCCTCAGCGAGATCTTCGTCACCTCGGATGTCGCCTCGCAGCTGGCGAACGAGGCTGACGGCGTGGCCGACTACTACGACCTGCTTGCGAACGACGCCTTCGGGAACTTCCGCCAGCTCCTGCAGGACGTGACCCTGAGCCCCGCCATGGGCAACTACCTTAACATGCTGCGCAACGCCAAGGCGAACGCGGCGAAGGGGACGAGCGCGGACGAGAACTACGCAAGGGAGGTCCAGCAGCTCTTCACGATCGGCTTGAACGAGCTGCAGCCCGACGGGACCCTCATGCTCGCTGCGGACGGGCTCCCCATCCCGACCTACGACCAGGCCGAGGTCGTCCAGACGGCGAACGTCTTCACCGGCTGGGGCTACGCCTCGACGGCCACGAACCCGAGCTTCTACGGCGCCACCGCCGACTTCGACGACCCGATGATGGTGTATCCGTCCTATCATGACGAGACGCAGAAGACTATCGTGAACAATATTGTTCTCCCTGCGAACCAGGACGGCGCGACCGACCTGAAGATGGAGCTCGACGCGCTCTTCAACCACCCCAACACCGGGCCGTTCATCTGCGCCCAGCTGATCCAGCGCCTGGTGACGAGCAACCCGAGCCCGGCCTACGTCTACCGCGTGGCCCAGGTCTTCGCGAACGACGGGAGCGGCGCCCGCGGGAACCTGGCGGCAGTCGTGAAGGCGATCCTCCTCGACTACGAGGCCAGGTCCCCGTCGGTGGCCACCGACGCGGGCTACGGGAAGCTGAAGGAACCCCTCCTGCGGCTGACGGGGATCTACCGCGCCTTCAACGGCTCGGCGCAGGCGGGCCGCTTCCCGATCTTCAGTGCGCAGAACAGCCTGGACGAGGCGGCGCTCCGCTCCCCGACGGTCTTCAACTTCTTCGACCCGGGATACGTCCAGCAGGGCACCCTGGCGAGCGCGGGCCTCCTCGCCCCGGAGTTCGAGATTACAACGGCCAGCACGGCGCTCAGCGTGCCGAACAACATCTACTCGGGCCTCTACACGTCGCCCCCAAGCTCGACGACGATCGTCCTCGACCTCTCCACCCTGACCGCCAACGCGTCGAACCCCGCCGCGATGGTGGCCACCCTGAACCAGCTCCTCTGCGCGGGCGCCATGAGCGCGCAGACGCAGCAGTACATCCAGTCCGCGATTTCCGACGCCCCCTCCGGGACGTCAGCCGCCGCCCTCGCCAACATGGCCCTCTACCTGGCCTCGACGTCACCCGACGCGGCCATCCAAAGATGAACGACCCAAGCGACCTCTCACGCCGCCGATTCATCGGAAGGGCCTGCTCCGCAGTCGGCGCGACCGGGATGCTCTCCGCCCTCGCGCAGCTCAGGATGATCGGCGCCCTCGCCGCGGACGCGGCCCCTACCGACTACAAGGCGCTGGTGTGCCTCTTCCTCTACGGGGGCAACGACTCCAACAACCTGCTGGTCCCGGTCGACAACACGAACTACCAGCTCTACGCGACCGACCGCACCGTCCTCGCGCTCCCCCAGTCGACGCTCCTCGGCATATCGCCGAAGACCTACAGCGACGGGCGCCAGTGGGGCCTGCATCCCTCCCTTGTCGAGGTCCAGCAGCTGTTCAGCCAGGGGAGCCTCGCCCTGATGGCGAACACCGGGACACTGGTCCAGCCGGTGACGCTCGCCCAGTACAACGCGGGCAGCGTGGCCCTGCCGCCCCAGCTCTTCTCGCATGCGAACCAGCAGGTGCAGTGGCAGAGCAGCGTTCCCGACCAGCCCTTCACGACCGGCTGGGGCGGCCGCCTCGCGGACATCGTTAACGCGCTCAACACGAACCCCAAGATCTCGATGTCCGTCAGCGTCGCGGGCGAGAACTCCTTCCAGGTCGGCAACATCGTCTCGCAGTTCGCGGTCAACCCGGGCGGCGCGGTGGTGCTGAGCGGCACCGGCACCTCCGGGATCGCGGGCGTGCGCACCACGGCCCAGCAGAACATCCTGAACGCCCAGGAGCAGAACCTCTTCGAGGCCGCGTTCGGCTCGACGACCGTCAACGCGATAGCCGACAGCCAGCTCCTGAACACGATCCTCGCGGCGGCACCCAAGCTGGCGACCATCTTCCCGACGACGAGCATCGGGAGCCAGATGCAGATGGTCGCCCGGATGATCGGGGCCGCCCCCCAGCTCGGCCTCACCCGCCAGGTCTTCTTCGCAAGCCTCGGGGGCTTCGACCTCCACTCGGACCAGCTCGGGGCGCACGCCACGCTCTTCATGCAGCTCAGCCAGGCCCTGAGCGCGTTCTCGGCCGCCACGACCGAGCTCGGCGTCCCGAACCAGGTGACGACCTTCACGGCGTCGGACTTCAGCAGGACCTTCAACACGAACGGCACGAACGACGGGACCGCGGGTTCCGACCACGGCTGGGGCTCGCACCACCTGGTGATGGGCGGC
Source organism: Opitutaceae bacterium (assembly GCA_003168315.1). Classification (GTDB taxonomy): domain Bacteria; phylum Verrucomicrobiota; class Verrucomicrobiia; order Opitutales; family Opitutaceae; genus Palsa-1447. Next base: position 13,294 of record PMSP01000397.1, on the reverse strand, counting down.
GCGGTGCAGGGCGGGGACATCTACGGCCAGGTGCCGCTCCTGGAGCTCGGCGGCCCCGAGGACACGGGCCGCGGACGGTGGATACCCACGACCAGCGTCGACGAGTATGCCGCCACGCTGGCGACGTGGTTCGGTGTGAGCGCCTCCAATCTCTCCGTCGTGCTCCCGAACATCGGGCGCTTCGGGACGTCGAACCTCGGCTTCATGGGCTAGCCGCAGCCGGACATGGGACCGCAACGCATCCGCATGGGGCTCTTCGGGGCCGCCCTGCTGGCCGGGTTCGTCCTCCTCCTCCTTGTCTTTCGCCCGAGGATCGGCCCGCTGGGCCGCGCCTTTCCCGCCCTCCAGGCCCGCGCGCTGGAGGCCCAGGCCGCGCCCCACCCGGGCGCCGCGGCTGGCGGCGGACCCGCCGAGGGCCGCTCCCTCCTTGCGGACGACCTCAATTCGGCGGGGACGGACGTGCATTCCGACCTGCGGCTGATAAACGAGATCTTCATCGCCTACCGCGGGGCCGTGCGCAGCGGCAACCCCGTGGGGGAGAATGCCGAGATAACCGCGGCCCTCCTCGGCCGCAACAGGCTCGGGTTCGCGTTCATCCCTGCCGGCAACCCCGCGGTGAACGCAAGGGGCGAGCTCTGCGACCGGTGGGGGACGCCGTACTTCTTCCACCAGCTTTCCGGGGAGAAGATGGAGATCCGCTCGGCGGGCCCGGACCGGAAGCTCTGGACCGCCGACGACCAGGTCCTGACCCCCTAGGGCCAGCTGTCGCCGGTTGACGGCGCGTCGCATTGCCGTTCATTTCTGGACGGCTACCGACCCATCCGCATGGATACGAACCCCATACCTGTCACCGTCCTCACCGGCTTCCTCGGCTCGGGAAAGACCACGCTCCTCAACCGGATCCTCTCCGAGCGCCACGGCCGCAAGCTGGCCGTGATCGAGAACGAGTTCGGGGAGGTCGGAGTCGACAACCAGCTCGTGATCCAGAGCGAGGAGGAGCTCTTCGAGATGAACAACGGCTGCATCTGCTGCTCCGTGCGTGGCGACCTCATCCGGATCCTGGGAAGGCTTCTCAAGCGCAAGGACCGGCTGGACGGCATCCTGATCGAGACGACCGGCCTCGCGAACCCTGCGCCGGTTGCGCAGACCTTCTTCACCGATGACGAGATGCGCCGCAACTTCCGGCTCGACGCCATCGTGACGGTCGTCGACGCGAAGCACGTGGCGTCCCACCTTGATTCCGGGGACGAGTCGGTGAAGCAGCTGGCCTTCGCCGACGTTATACTCCTCAACAAGACGGACCTCGTGGCGGGGGCGGAGCTGGACGCCCTGGAGTCGCGGATCCGCGGGATAAACGCGGTCGCCACCCTCCAACGGACGCTCAACTGCGACGTGCCCCTCGACAGGGTCCTGGACGTCGGCGGGTTCAGCCTCGGCAGGGCCACCGAGATCGACCCGAAGTTCCTGGAGCCCGAGTACCCCTTTGAATGGGCGGGGGCCTATCGGCTGCCCGCCGGGACCCATGACCTCGTGATCGGCCACGGGGACGGCGAGGCCCACGATCACGACCACGGTCACGCCGACGGGCACCACCACCACCATCACGGCAACGAGAACGAGCTCGATGTCGTCGTGATGCCCGTCCCGTCGCTCGACGAGGCGGCGATCGCCGCGGTGCGCGACTCGGCGGTGCCCGTATTCTCCGACCGGGAGAACCGACTGGAGGGCGGGGGGAGGATCATCCCGGGCGCGGCGCTCAACCGGCTCCACCTCAGCGGCGGAAGCGGCAGCTTCAAGCTGGAGGTCACCGAGCCCGGCCACTTCCTCGTGTTCGAGGGCTGCGGCGAGGAGCCGCTCCACATCCTTTCCGGCGGCGACACGGTCAGGCCGTCGTGGCAGGCCGATTTCCACGCCGCCCACGGGCACAGCGAGGGCGTGTCCTCGGTGGGGATCCAGCAGGCCGGCGAGCTGGACGGCAAGCTCCTGAACGACTGGATAAGCGGACTCCTGCGCACGAAGGGCAACGACATCTACCGGATGAAGGGCGTCCTCAGCGTCAAGGGCGCCGCAAGGCGCCTCGTGTTCCAGGGAATCCACATGCTCTTCGACGCGAAGTTTGACCGCGACTGGGGGACGGAGCCGCGCATGAACACCCTGGTCTTCATCGGCAGGAACCTGGACCGGGCCGCGCTGAACGAGGCATTCAGGGGGTGCCTTTCGGCGTAGAACGGCCCATGCAGCTGACGAAGCACTGGGCCGGCCAGCTGGACGACTACGTGATCGACCTGGCGTGGTCCCCCGACGGGTCGATCCTCGCGGCGGCTTCCGCCTCAGGGCCCGTGACCCTTTTCTCCTCCGGGGACGGCGCGAGGCGCCACGAGCTCCCGGGCCACGAGGGCGGTACAAACGCGGTGGCGTGGGGGCCCGGCGGCTCCGTCCTCGCGACCGGCGGCCAGGACGGGGCGGTCAAGATCTGGGACGCCGCCGCCGGCCAGCACGTCGCCTCCGCGTCCCTTGGGCGATCCTGGGTGGAGCACCTCGCGTGGCGTCCCGGCGGGGGCGCCCCGACCCTCGCGGCCGGGGCCGGCCGGAAGCTCGCCTACCTGAATCCCGACGCGACGGTGCGCCTTGAGTTCAGGGACGCCCCGAAGACCATCACCGCTCTCGCCTGGCATCCCCAGGGAGGATGCGCCGCGGTGGCCTACTTCGGGGGCGTGTGCCTCTGGGACGGGGACGACGGCGGTGCGCAGAAGGAATACCCCTATGGCAACGGGATCCATGCCCTTGCCTGGTCGCCCGACGCAAGGTGGCTCGTCTCCGGGAACCAGGACCCGAGCGTCCATCTCTGGATGCCGGAAAGGGACGTGGAACTCCAGATGAGCGGCTACCAGACCAAGGTCCGCCACCTCTCGTTCGACCCGTCCAGCCGCTGGCTTGCCACGAGCGGGGGCGCCGAGGCGTGCATCTGGGACTGCTCGGGCGACGGGCCCGAGGGCCGCGAGCCGGTCATGCTGGCGCACGTGGCGCCGGTCTGCGGCGTCGGGTTCCAGCGGGTCCACAGCCTGCTCGCGACGGCGTCGGAGGACGGGGTCGTCAAGCTCTGGAGCCCGGAGCGCAGGCAGCCCATGCGCGCCACCGTGGGGATGCCGGCGGCCGCGACCCGGCTCGCCTGGTCCCCGGACGACCGGCTCCTCGCGATTGGCTCCGAGAAGGGATTCGTGTACGTGCTACGCTGCGACCCATGAACCCTCCTGCATTCCTGGGCCTGTCCGCCCCCCTCTGGCAGTCGCTCGGCCTCACATTCGAGCTGGCGGGCGTCACGACGGTGATCCTCGCCGTCCTCGGGCTGCCGCTGGCGCACTGGCTGAACACCTCCCGCTGGCGCATTGCCCCGATAGTCGAGACCCTGGTCGCGCTTCCCCTTGTCCTGCCGCCGACCGTGATCGGCTTCTACCTGCTGATCGGCTTTTCGCCGGGCCATCCGCCCGGCAGCTGGTGGGTCGCGGTGACCGGGCACTCGCTGGCCTTCACGTTCGCCGGCCTCGTCATCGGGTCGGTAGTCTATTCGCTCCCCTTCGCCGTGCAGCCCTTCCAGGCCGCGCTGCGGGCCGTGCCGCAGGAGCAGCTGGACGCCTGCGCGGCCCATGGCGCGCCGCCGTGGCATGTCTGGACCCGGGTCCACCTTCCCCTTGCCTCCCGCGGGATCGCCGCGGGCCTGACCCTCGGGTTCGCGCACACGCTCGGGGAATTCGGGGTCGTCCTCATGATCGGGGGCTCGATACCCGGCGTCACGAAGGTGGCGAGCATCGCCCTCTACGACGAGGTCCAGAGCATGAACTACCCGACGGCGCATGCGTTCGCCGCGCTCCTCCTCGCGCTCTCCTTCGTCCTGATCCTGGTGGCGACGCTCCTCAGGCGCCGCGAGCTGGCGCGGAGGTAGCCCTTGAGCCGGCGCCGTCGAGGCCGAACACAGCCGCGGCGTAGTTCTCGGCGCTGAAGGGCTGCAGGTCCTCGGGCTGCTCGCCCAGCCCGACAAAGATGATCGGGATCCTGAGCTCGCGCCAGATGGCGACAATCGCCCCGCCGCGGCTCGTGCCGTCGAGCTTCGTCACGATGAGACCCGTGAGCCCAAAGCTCTTGTGGAACGCCCTGGCCTGCTCGATCGAGTTCCCCCCGAGGGTGCCGTCGACGACGAGCCAGGAGTGGTGGGGCGCCGAGGGGTCGATCTTAGAGACGACGCGCCGGATCTTGGAGAGCTCGACCATCAGGTTGTCCTTCGTGTGGAGGCGGCCGGCCGTGTCGATGATGACCCAGTCCCGGCCCCGGCTCCTCGCCGCCTGGACCGCGTCGAACGCGACCGCCGCCGGGTCGGACCCCGGCTTGTTGGAGACGAGCTCCAGGTCGAGCCGGGTCGCCCAGGACCTGAGCTGGTCTATGGCGGCCGCCCGGAAGGTGTCGCACGCGGCGAGGAGGACGGTCCCCCCCTCCTGCTTCAGGCGCCAGGCGAGCTTCGCCGCCGTCGTCGTCTTTCCGGAGCCGTTCACCCCGATCAGGACGATGACGGTGGGCGGCGCAGCCGCCCTTGGGACGCTTCCCTCGGAACCCGCCAGCGCCCGCCTGAGGACCTCGGCGCCGATCTCCGCCGCCCGGCGCCCCTCCAGTTCCCTGTCCCTGCGGACCGCAGTCTCTATCTCTCCGAGGATCTCGGCCGTCGTCTCGACGCCGAAATCCGCGGCGAAGAGCGCCTCCTCGAGCGTCTCCAGGGACGAGGCGTCGATCCGTCGGCCGCCGAACAGCCCGTGGGTCTTCGCCGTGATGGCGGAGACCGTCTTGGCCAGGCCCTCCCTGAACTTCTTTAGGAGCGATAGCACGTTCCCGGCGGAGCTACTCGGAGGCTTTCCTCGCGTCCCGGCCCAGCTGGTCCTTCAGGCGGTCGAGAATCCCGTTTATGAAGCGCTTGGAGTCGGCGTTCGAGAACTGCTTTGAGATGTCGATCGCCTCGTTGATCGAGACCACCGGGGGGATGTCCTTGCGGTGGAGCATCTCGAACATGGCGATCCTCAGTATCGCCAGGTCGATCTTCGCTATCCTCTCGAATTCCCAATTCTGGGCGAGAACGCGGATCTGCGCGTCGATCCCCGCCTGGTTCTTGATCACGCCCTCGATCAGCTCCTCGCCAAACGCGTAGTGGTCGCGGGGCTGCTCCTGCCCCTCGTAGAAGATCCTCAGGTCGTCGACCAGGCTGGCCGGCGGGTTTATGCTCCACGCATAGAGGTACTGGAGCGCCGCCACCCGGCCGTCGTGCCTCTGAGCGTACTGGGCCTTGCTCATCTGGAAAGGCGCCTGCGCAGGGCCGCCATGGAGACCGCCGCGTCCGCGAACTCCGCGCCGCGGTCGATCTTCCCCGTGCACCGGGCCCTCGCCTGGGCCGCGTTCTCGGCGACGATGACCCCGTTGATCACGGGGACGCGGGAGGACAGGGCGACGTCCATGAGCCCGCTGGTGGCGGCCGTGGCTATCAGCTCGAAGTGGATCGTGCCGCCGCGGACGATGACCCCGAGGGCGATGACCGCGTCCGGCTTCCTCCTGTCGACGAGCAGGCGGGCGGCCACCGGGAGCTCGTTCGAGCCCGGGACCCGGACGACCTCGATGTTGCGCTCCCTGACTCCGGACCTGGATAGCCGCGCGCGGACGCGCGCCAGGAGCGGCCCCACCAGCCGCTCGTTGAAGCGGGCGGCCGCGATGGCTATCTTGAAGCTGGAGGCATCGACGCCCTCGGGAAGCGGTGAATCGCCACTCATGGAGAGTCGAGAGGAGAACCGGGGGCCGGCAATCCGCAACATGAATTCACCCTGTGCTTCACCAAATCGGCGATCGAGATCATCCGCAGGCCGAACCGGCGCTTGAATTCGACGATGTCCGCCATCCTTGCGACGGTGCCGTCGTCGTTCATCAGCTCGCAGAGGACGCCGCTCGGGTGAAGGCCCGCCAGGACGGCGAGGTCGACCGCGGCCTCGGTGTGGCCGGGACGCTCGAGAACCCCCCCCGGCCTCGCCCTCAGGGGAAACACGTGGCCGGGGCGGGCCAGCTGGGCGGGCTCGGAGTAGGCGTCCCCGACGATGCGGATGGTCCGCGTCCTGTCGGCGGCGCTGATCCCGGTCGTGACGCCCTGGGCCGCGTCCACGCTGACCGCGAAATCCGTCCGGTGGTGGTCCCTGTTGTTGGCCACCATCGGGCTCAGCCCGAGCTTCGCCAGCACCTCGCCGGTCGTGGCGACGCAGACGATCCCGCTTCCGTGGCGGATCATGATGCCGATCGCCTCGGTTGTAGCCTTGGACGCGGCGATGATGAGGTCCCCCTCGTTCTCGCGCTTCTCGTCGTCGGTCACGATGACCATGCGCCCGGCCGCGATGTCGGCCACGGCGGACTCCACGGAGTCGAACGGTGACGGCTGGGAAGGGGACATCCGGACAAAATCGCCCCGCGGGCGCCACCTGTCAATTCGTGGGCCGCCTGAGCCCGATCGGGGTCAGGCGCTGAAGTCCAAGACGTAGTCCTCGGGGTCGACCCCGTCGGCCAGCAGCGATATGTGCAGCTTGAAGGAATAGGGCGGCCTGACCGAGTAGGGCGACGCGAGGACCGCGGGATTGTCGGAGGGCGTGAGCTCGGTGCGCTCGTTGTTCGGCTGGTAATGCACCGGCCACCAAAGCACCGCGGACGTCTTGTCGGCGGCGACCGGATGCTTCTTGGCATTGTAGAACGTGAGCCTGAACGCCTGGTCGACCAGTTCCAATCCGAGCCAGCCGCCCTGGGGACGCTGGATGGCGATCCCCGAGATCCGCCCCTCCTTCTCCTTCGTCGGGCTCGGTGTCGGGGTCGGCGTCGGGGTGGGAGTCGGCGTCGGGTCCGCCGTCACCCAGACCGCCGAGATCAGGAGACCGGCGAGCGCCAATGCCGCGATGCGTTTCATCCGGGTTGAGGCTACGTCCGACCGCCGCCGTCCGCAAGTCCCTTAACGGGCTTTGCGGCGGCGGCGGCCTTCAGCCCGCGCCACCGCTTGACGCGCTCGGAGATCGCGGCCTCGGCCCCGGCGGCCCCGGGGGTGTACAGCTTCAGCGGCCGCTCGAGGTAATCCTGGCCCGAGATTCCCTCCGGAAAGTCGTGGGAGTAAAGGTAGCCCTTCCCCTGCCCCATCCTCTTGCTCGCCTGGCCCCCCTTGTCGCGGAGCTGGGGCGGCACCGACTGCACGGGCTCCTCGGCCAGCACCCGACGGGCCTCGCCCAGCGCGACAGTCGCCGAATTGCTCTTCGGCGCGGTCGCGATGTAGAGGGTCGCGTGGGCCAGCGTCAGCTCCGCCTCGGGAAGGCCGACAAACTCGACCGCGTGGTGGGCCGCCACCGCGATCAGGAGCGCGTGGGGGTCCGCGAGGCCCACGTCCTCGCTCGCGAGGATGACAAGCCTGCGGGCGACGAAGCGCGGGTCCTCGCCGCCGACAAGCATCTTGGCGAGCCAGTACATCGCGGCGTCGGGGTCGGAACCGCGGCAGCTCTTGATGAAGGCGGAGATCGTGTCGTAGTGCTCGTCCTCGTCGGCGTCGTAGCGGATGCGCCTTTCCCGGGCGAACACCTCGAGGTCCTCGCGCGTGATCTCCGAGGGGCCGTCCTTCCCGAGCGCGATCACCTCGAGCGCGTTCAGGGCGCGGCGCAGGTCGCCGTCGCAGAAGACCGCGAGCTCCGACAGGATGCCCGGCGTGGCCGTGACCCCGAGGCCGCCGAGGCCCCGCTCGCCGTCGGACAGGGCAAGCGCGAGCACTCCGGCGACCGCCTGGGTCGACAGGGGCTCCAGCCGAAACAGGTGGCTGCGGGAAAGAAGCGGCGGGTTGACGTAGAAGCCGGGGTTGTGCGTGGTTGCGCCGATCAGGCGGACCACCCCCTCCTCGACGTCGGGGAGCAGGAGGTCCTGCTGCGTCTTGTTGAAGCGGTGCAGCTCGTCGATGAAGAGGATCGTGCGCGAGCCGGGCATGCGCCGGGCTATGCCGAGGATCTCGCGGAGCTCAGCCATGTTGGACATGACCGCGTTCACGCGGACGAACCGGCTCTGCGTCTCGCGCGCGATCGCCTCGGCGATGCTCGTCTTGCCGGTCCCCGGCGGCCCATAGAAGAGGAGCGAGCCGAAGTTGTTCTGGGCCACGAGGCGCTTTAGGAGGCTGCCGGGCCCGAGGATGTGGTCCTGGCCGACCACCTCGGACAGGTTCCTCGGCCGCATGCGCACGGCCAGGGGGCGCCCGGCCGCGTCCTCCCCGGACACCCGGGGCGCCTCGGGGCCGGCCTCCCTGAAAAGCTCGCTCTGGTCGTCGGGATCCATGGTCTGTTCGTCCCCTCCAATCTCCGCCCGTTCCCTGCTCTTGAGAAGCCATTTCCTTGCCCTCGCCGCGGTTCTGGGCGACAGTGGGAATCCACCCATGAAAAGCGCCTACGAACTGGCCATGGAGCGCCTGTCCAAGTCGGACCCGGGCTCCTCGAAGCCGATCACGCCGGAGAAGCGCGCCAAGCTCGCCGACGTCGACCGCCTCTACCAGGGGAAGATAGCCGAGAGGGAGATCTTCCTGAGGCAGCAGCTCGAGCAGGCCCTGTCGGGACGCGACGCCGGCGAGGTGGACAAGATCCGCAAGCAGATCGCCTCCGAGAAGGCACGCCTCGAGGAGGACCGCGAGGCGGAGAAGGACCGGATCCGCTCGGGCAAGTCCTGAGCCGGGAGCCTCAGAAATCGAAGTCGGCGATCACCGGGAGGTGGTCGGACGCGAGCGACTGCTCGATCGAGTGGCTCACGCATCTGAGCCCTGAATTGTAGAAGACGTGGTCGAGGACAAAGGGCCTCCTGTGCCAGGTGGGGACCTTGTACTGCACCGTGGCGTAGCCGAACTCGGCGAACTGCTCCACGAGCGAGGCGTGCTGGCTCACGTTGAAGTCGCCGCCGAGGATCGTGGGGAGGTCGGACGAGGCCAAACGGTCGGCGACCAGGTCGCGCTGCCAGGGGAACATCGTGCTGCTCGATCCCAGCATGAAGAAGGCGAGCAGGTGCACGTTGTAGAACTGCACTTCGCGGCCGTCGACGACTGTCTTCGCGCCGATCATCAGGCGGTCCGTCGGGGTCATCTTCTTGCCCCCGAACTCGAACTCGATCGCCGGCGACGGGACGTCTATCCGGAACTTCTCCACGAGGGGCGTGCGGGAGAATATGGCGAGGCCGATCCCGAAGGGCAGCTCGCGCGGGTCGGCCTTGGGATAGGAGAACCAGCTGTCGTATCCCGGGAGCGCCTCCTTCAGGCGCGTGTAGTTCGGGGGGGGCTCGACCTGGGCGCCGCCGACCTGGGCGTGCTCGACCTCCTGCAGCAGGATGACGTCCGGCTTGTGCTTCACTATCTCGGAAATGGTGGCCTCAATGTCGATCGGGGCGGTGTCCGGGGAGGCGTCGTTCCATCCCATCCCGAACTGCATATTGAACTGGAGAACCCGGAACATGCTGGTTCAGAGGGACTCGGGGACTGGCTGGAGGGAGTGCGCCCGGGAAATCATGCAGAAGTCAGGGCAATTGGTGGCTTCGCCAACGGATTGCAGCAACCTTTTATTGGCCGTTTCGCCGCTTTTCAGCCGGGCGGTCATTCCGGCTCCGCCGTCCCCTCCACGACCCATTCCCGGGCCTCGGGCACCTGGTCGAGGAAGGACCGCAGGGCGAGGCCCAGGTGCTCGGCGTAGCGGAAGTGGGCGCCCATCCCCGTCCGCAGCTCGGCCTCGTAGATGAACTTGTCGGCGTGGGTCCCATGCTCGAACGGAGTCTGGGCCCCGAGGAGGAGCGAGTACACATAGGCCGGCGACCCGCGCTTCAGGAGCTCGCGGGTGAGCTCCATCTGGTCCCTCAGGAGCACCGCGTGGTCCTGATGGCGGATCTCGGGCGGCAGGTAGAACCCCGCCTGGACCAGCGGCGTGTGGCGGTTGCCGGTCCTGTGGCGGTTCAGGTCGCGGAGCTCGGCGAGCGCCATGTTGTTCCAGGCGAAGGCCACCCTCATCCTCCTCGTCGCATGGCCCTGCTGCCCATAGCGGTTCGCCCTGTGGCGGAGCGCCTCGGCGACCGGCTGGGAGTGCGGGAGCCATGGCGGCGACCTGCGGTCGACGCTGACCCAGACCTGGTCGGCGAGCGGCTGGTCGCTCAGGACGTCGAGCCCGAAGGCGAGCGAGGCCGAGAGCTCCTGGCGCGCCTGCTCCTCGAACGAACTCTCGGCGAAGCTGTGCCTCATGAGCCTCGGCGACTGCTTCATCAGCTCGTCCCGGATGAGGGCCGCCGCGGCACGGGCCTCCGGGTTGGCCAGCGAGTCGAGCTGCTTCACGGTGAGCGCCCACATCCTCGAGGTCTGGACAAGACCCACGTTCGTGCGGGTGGCGAACGGGATGAAGTAGCGCGCGCGGTCGAGGGCGTAGTTCTTGCGGATCCGGGCGACCACGGCCGGCTTCGCGTCTTTCGGGAGCCGCACCCGCCCCGGCTCGGCCAGCGAGAGGGCGTCCAGCCGGGCGTATTCGGAATTGTAGGCGGCGAACGCGCGGGCGAGGACCTCGCGCCATCTCTGTGCCAGGTCGCCGGGGATCCCGAGCTCCTCCGCACCCGGGATGTTCGCCGGGTCCATCGTGATGTAGCGCGTGCTCGACTCCTGGCCGTCCGCCATCTGCGCGATGTCAAAGATCTTGTACGCGAGCCACATTGAGACCCCGTCCAGGGCCACCGCGAGGCCGCCGGTCAGGCCGCCGATCGAGGCGTGCCCGTAGTCGACAAACTTGAGGATCCTGTCGATCGAGGCGTCGGGATTGGCGACGTCGACCTTCGCGAGGATGGCGCCAATCCCCTCCGTGCTGCGGGAATAGCGGGCCAGCACGGAAGCGAGCAGCTCGGGGGTAACCTTGGGAAGATCGGCGGCGCTGGGGGGCGGGACTAAGGCGAGGCCGGTGACCTTCATCATTCGCGCCAATCAGGCAGCATTCCGCGCAGGAAACAAACTGGAAAGGGCGGCAATCCTCAAAAAGCGCGCGCCCCGGAAAGGCACCCCAATATACCGGGCCGAGGGGGCGTAACATTTTCCGGAAAGCAGCGTCTAATCCCCTGAAAGCCCAAGTAATCCCCCATCATGAAAATCACCCAAATAACCCTTCTTGCACTCGCGTGCTCGGCAGCGCCCCTCGCTGTCCAGGCGGGGATCGACATCGGTATCAATCTTGGCGGCCCCGAGGTCGTCATCCAGGGCCGCCCCCCGGAGGAGCGCATTGAGGTCATCCCCTTGAGCCCCGGCCCCGGCTACTTCTGGATCCGCGGCCACTGGGCCTGGCGCCACGAGCGCTGGGAATGGATCAGCGGCCGCTATGAGCGGCCCGCCCAGCCCGGCGGCGTTTGGATCGCCGGACAATGGGTCGCCCGCGGGAACGGATGGGTCTGGATCGAGGGCCACTACTCCTACCAGCCAGCCTACCAGCCCGGGCCGCCCCCGGGCGCACCGGTTGGCGACGTCGAGGTCGTGGCCTCAGAGGCCCCCCCGGCTCCCCTGTTCGAGGCCGTCCCCTACGCGCCGGGTCCCGACTTCTTCTGGATCGGCGGACACTGGAACTGGAACGGCAGGTGGGTCTGGGTCCATGGCCGCTATGACCGCCACCCCCACTTCCACCCGGGCGCTGGCTGGGAAGCCGGCCGCTGGGACAGGCGCGGGGGCAGTTGGGTGTGGCACGAGGGCCACTGGCGCTAGTCCAACTCCAAGGATCTCACGAGGGCCGGGCCGAAACGCCCGGCCTTCTTAGCGCCCCGAGACCAGGCGGCCGAGCGGCCCCTGGTAGAACCCGAGGATGATCGATGCGGCGGCGAGGGCGGCGAGCGTGAGCCTGAGCGTCATCCCGCCCGCCGACGCCGCGCGCAGGGACATCTCCGGCGAGACCGCGGCCTCGCCGCTGAAGTACGCGGCCCTGATCCATCCGAAATAGTAGTAGATCGAGATCACCACCCCGGCGACCGCGACCGCGAGGAGCCCGTAGTGCCCGGACCTGAACGCGGCGACAAAGACGAAGAGCTTTCCCAGGAACCCGGCGAAGGGCGGGATGCCCGCCAGGGACCCGAGCCCGCACGCGAGGACGCCCGCCAGGAACGGGCTCTGCTTCGCGAGGCCGGAATAGTCGCTCAGCTCCTGGCTCGTGTCGTCGGGGCCGGCCAGGACCGTCATCACGCCGAAGACGGCGAACGAGGCGATCAGGTAGGCGAAGAGGTAGAAGTACACGGCCCCCACCGCCTCGCCCGAGTGGGCCGCCGGGATCACGGCGAGGAGGATGAACCCCGCGTGCGAGACCCCCGAGAGGCCGATCAGGCGCTTCACGTTGTTCTGCTTCAGCGCCGCCAGGTTGCCGAAGAGGATCGTCGCCGCGGCCATGACGGTGAGGACCGGGCCCACCAGCCATTCGTAGGGGGCGAAGACGCCGGTCACCAGGACCAGGAGGACGACGAAGCCCGCCGCCTTCGAGGAGACGGCGAGGAACGCGGTGACCGGGGTCGGCGCCCCCTGGTAGACGTCCGGGATCCATATCTGGAAGGGAACGGCGCCGATCTTGAACGCCACTCCCGAGAGGACGAGGACGATGCCGGCGGCGGCCAGGAAATTGCGGGGGTTCACCTCAAGGAATCCCCCGAGGCCCGCGAACTGCATGGCCTCGGCCGTCCTGCCGGGGAGCGCCGGGTTGCCCGCCACCCCGTAGAGAAGCACGATCCCGAAAAGCAGGAGGGCCGAGCTGAGGGCGCCCATGATGAGGTACTTGAGCCCGGCCTCAAGCGTCCTCGGGTTCGACCGGTAGTAGCTGACGAGGATGTAGAGGCCGATCGTCACCGTCTCCAGCGCGACGAAGAGCATCACGAAGTTTCGGCTCTGGACGAGGAGCATCATGGCGGCCGTGACGACGAGGACGATGTGGTGGAATTCCACCCGGGGAACCCTCTGCGCGGGCAGGCTCGCGCGGGCTAGTATCGAGACGAGGACCGACGAAAGGAGGAAGAAGACCCGCATCAGCTGCCCCTGCGGCGACTGCATGAGGAGCCCGTTGAAGGTCGCGCCGTACGGCGTGTGGAAGTTCGCGAGCAGGACCGCGAGGATCCCGAGCTGGCCGACGATCGACACCATCGCGATCCGGCCGTGCTGCACCCGCGGGAGGACGATCTCGAGGACCAGGAGAAACAGGGCGAGGCAGCCGAGCGAGAGCTCGGGCCAGATGGCGCCCCA
>PMSP01000020.1 GCA_003168315.1 Opitutaceae bacterium | reverse complement strand
GTTGCCCTTGTCGTCCAGGACCCTCGGGACGACGCCGAAGAACGGCACCGCGCAGGAGCCCGGCTTGAGCGGCGTGATCCCCGGGAGCGGCGTCACCATGATGGCGCCGGTCTCGGTCTGCNNTCTGCCACCACGTGTCGACGATCGGGCAGCGCTTCTTGCCGACCACCGAGTGGTACCACATCCAGGCCTCGGGGTTGATGGGCTCGCCGACCGAGCCGAGGAGCCGCAGGGAGGCGAGGCTGTGGCGCTTCACATAGTCGTCCCCCCAGCGCATGAACGCCCGGATGGCCGTCGGCGCGGTGTAGAGGATGGTCGCATGGTGCTTGTCGATCAGCTCCCAAAGGCGGTCCGGCTCGGGATGGTTCGGCGCGCCCTCATAGATGAGGACTGTCGCCCCGGCGGAGAGGGGCCCGTAGACCACGTAGCTGTGCCCGGTCACCCAGCCGACGTCCGCGGTGCAGAAGTAGACGTCGTCCTCCTTCAGGTCGAAGACGTACTTCATCGTGAGCGTGACCCCGAGGAGGTAGCCCGCGCAGGTGTGGAGGACCCCCTTCGGCTTCCCCGTTGAGCCGCTCGTGTAGAGGATGTAGAGGGGATGCTCGCTGCCGAAGGCCTTCGCCCTGTGCGCCGCGGGCGCCGCGGATACGAGGTCGTGCCACCAGACGTCCCGGCCGGCCTCCATCGGGACGTCCTGGCACGTGCGCCTGAGGACGACCACCCGCTCGACCGTCGGCGCCCCGGGGAGCGCCCGGTCTACGTTCGCCTTCAGTTCGACGATCTTCCCGCGGCGCCAGCCGCCGTCGGCCGTGATGATCACGCGGGCCTGGCAGTCGTTCACGCGGTCCTTGATGGCCTCGCTCGAGAACCCGCCGAAGATGACCGTGTGGACGACCCCGAGGCGCGCGCATGCGAGCATGGCGACCGCGGCCTCCGGGACCATCGGCATGTAGATGGCGGCGCGGTCACCCTTCCCGAGGCCGAGCCCGGTCAGCGCGTTGGCCATCCGGCAGACGTCCTGGTGCAGCTGGCGATAGGTGATCGTCCGCACGTCGCCCGGTTCCCCCTCGAATATGATGGCGGCCTTGTTGGCCCGTCCCGACGTAAGGTGGCGGTCGATACAGTTCTCCGAGACATTCAGCTGGCCGCTTTCGAACCACTTGGCATGCGGCAACTTCCACTTGAGCACCTTCTTGAAGGGGCGCCTCCAGGAAAGGAGCTCCCTCGCCTGGCGGCCCCAGAACCTCTCGGGAGTGTTGACAGACTCCGCATATAGACGCTCATATAGGGCTTGGCTCCCAAGATTGGCTTGGGCTTTGAACTCTGCCGAGGGCCTGACAACCCGGGTTTCCCGGGAAATTGAGGTAATCGTCTGGTCGGTCACGATGTGGCTGATTTGGGGTTAAGGACGCTCGAAAGACGCGGCACTTATCCTCCCTTGAGTTTTGAGCGTCAAGCGCGGTGAGCCCCGTCTCAAATTTGTATGGAAAAGAAATCCCTTTCCGCCCCGGCGGAACAGCCAGCCCCGTCCCCAACGGACGCGGTCCCAGCCCCAGCAGCCCCGGCCGCGGCGACCCCCGCCGCGCCTCCCGCTGACAACACGATCCACGTCGAGGGCATCCTCGACATCGACGTGACCAAGGGGGGCAACGGCCAGCTCCTCGACATGTCGAAGAGCGGCAAGCGCCGTCCGACGGACACCTTTGTACCCAAGGAACTGATACGCCGATTCAAGCTGAAGGCGGGCTCGATGATCGGGGGCACCGCATTCCCGCCCGAGGGGCGCTTCCCGAATCCGAAGATGCGCTTCATAGAGACAGTGGACGGCCTCGCGCTGGAGAACCGCCGCACCCTGCTCGACTTCGCCACGCTGACCACGGTGTCCCCGGACAAGCACCTGAAGCTCGAGATGAAGGACGGCCGGATGACGACCCGCGCGGTCGACCTCTTCTGCCCGATCGGCAAGGGCACCCGCGGGCTGATAGTCGCCCCTCCCAGGACCGGGAAGACGATCCTCCTCAGGGACATGGCGCTCGGGATCCTGGAGAACAACCCGGAGTGCCACGTGATGATACTCCTCGTCGACGAGCGGCCCGAGGAGGTCACCGACTTCAGGCGCAGCGTCCCGGCCGAGATCTGGGCCTCGTCCAACGACGAGCAGATCGAGAACCACATCCGGATCGCCGACCTCTGCATCGAGCGGGCGAAGCGCCTCGTCGAGGCCGGAAAGCACGTCGTCCTCTTCGTCGACTCGATCACCCGGCTCTCCCGCGCCCACAACACCCAGCGCAACTCGGGCCGCACGGGCTCCGGCGGCCTGGACGTCCGGGCACTCGAGCGGCCGCGCCAGCTCTTCGCGGCGGCCCGCAACACGGAGGAGGCGGGCTCGCTGACGATCATCGCGTCCGTGCTCGTCGAGACCGGCAGCCGGATGGACGACGTCATCTTCCAGGAATTCAAGGGCACGGGCAACATGGAGCTCGTCCTCGACCGCAAGTGCGCCGAGATGCGGCTCTGGCCCGCGATCAACGTCGCGGCGTCGGGAACCCGGAAGG
>PMSP01000158.1 GCA_003168315.1 Opitutaceae bacterium | reverse complement strand
GCTCGGACACCGGCGGCTCGATACGCCAGCCGGCGGCGCTCTGCGGCGTCGTGGGCCTGAAGCCGTCCTACGGGAGAGTCTCCCGCTACGGGCTGATCGCCTTCGCGTCCTCGCTCGACCAGATCGGCCCCTTCGCCCGCTCGGTCGAGGACGCGGCCTCGGTCCTCGGCGTCATCGCCGGCCATGACCCGAGGGACTCGACGTCGGTGCGCCAGGACGTCCCCGACTACGCGCGCGGCATCGCCGAGCTGGCGAAGTCCGGCCGCAGGTGGAAGATCGGCATCCCCAAGGAGTATTTCGGCGAGGGGCTCGACCCCGAGGTCGGCGCCGCCGTCCAGGCCGCCATCGCGGAGTACCGCAAGCTCGGCTGCGAGATCCGCGAGGTGTCGCTTCCCCACACGAAGTATGCCGTCGGGGCGTACTACATCATCGCGACGGCGGAGTGCTCGTCCAACCTGGCCCGGTACGACGGCGTCCGCTACGGGCACCGCTCGAAGGACGCCAGGGACGCGCTCGACATCTACTTCAAGAGCCGCGCCGAGGGCTTCGGGGCCGAGGTCAAGAGGAGGATCATCCTCGGGACCTACGTCCTCTCGAGCGGCTACTACGACGCCTACTACCTGCGGGCCCAGAAGGTGCGCACGCTCATCCGGCGCGATTTCCTCGACGCCTACAGGGAGGTCGACGCCATCGTGACGCCGACCGCGCCGACTCCGGCGTTCCTGAAGGGCGAGAAGGCGGCGAGCCCGCTGGCCATGTACCTGAACGACATCTACACGATCGGGGTCAACCTGGCGGGCCTGCCCGGGATCAGCGTCCCCTGCGGCTTCACGAAGGCGGGCCTCCCGATCGGCCTCCAGGTGATCGGCCAGCCCTTCAGGGAGACGGAGCTCCTCGCGGTCGCGAGGGCCTACGAGGAACGCAGCGACTGGCGCACGAGGCGCCCCGGGCTATGACCTACGAGGCGGTCATAGGGCTCGAGGTCCACGTGCAGCTGAAGACGCGCTCGAAGATGTTCACGCGCGCGCAGGCGGGGTACGGCTTCCCCGAGAACACGCTCACGGACCCGGTCGTCCTGGCGCTCCCGGGGACGCTCCCGGTCATGAACAAGGAGGCGCTGGACAAGATCATCCGGGCCGGCCTCCTCCTCGGCTGCGACATCGCCCCCGTCTGCAAGTGGGACCGGAAGAACTACTTCTATCCCGACTCCCCCAAGAACTACCAGATCTCGCAGTACGACCAGCCGATCTGCAGGGGAGGGGAGGTCGAGATCGAACTCCCGGGGTCCGCCCGCAACATCATGGGCGAGCACAGGAGGATCGCCCTGACCCGCATCCACCTGGAGGAGGACGTCGGCAAGCTGAACCACGGCGAGGGCGAGTCCCTGATCGACTTCAACCGCGCGGGGACGCCGCTGATGGAGATCGTGTCGGAGCCGGTGATGCACGGCGCCGACGAGGCCTTCGCCTACCTGACGGCGCTCAAGGCGGTCATGATCTACGGCGCCATCTCGGACTGCGACATGGAGAAGGGGCAGCTGCGCTGCGATGCCAACATCTCGATCAGGCCCGCGGGCGCCGCGGCCCTCGGGACCAAGGTCGAGCTGAAGAACCTCAACTCCTTCTCGTTCGTGCGCGACGGCATCGCCCACGAGATCGCCCGGCAGACGGCGGTCGTCAGCGCCGGCGGCAAGGTCGTCCAGGAGACCCGCGACTACGACGGCCAGACCGGCGAGTCAAAGTCCCTCAGGTCCAAGGAGATGGCCCACGACTACCGGTATTTCCCGGACCCGGACCTGATGCCGGTCGAGGTCGGCGCCGAGTGGAAGGCGGCGGTCCGGGCTACCTGCCCGGAGCTCCCCTTCGACCGGCAGCGGCGGCTGATCGAGCAGTACGGCGTCCCGTACACGATCACCTCCGTCCTCGTCCCCGACCGCGAGCTGGGGGACTTCTTCGAGGAGGCCGCCCGCCTCTCGGGAAAGCCCCAGGCGGCGGCCAACTGGATCGCGAACGACCTGCTGCGCGAGCTCGGCGCGGCGAAGCTCGCCCTGGCGCAGTCGAAGGTGAGGCCGCAGCACGTGGCCGGCCTCGTCAAGCTGGTCGAGGACGGCGTCATCCTGAGCAACGCCGCCAAGGAGGTCTTCGTCGACATGTTCCAAACGGGCGAGACGCCGGAGTCCGTCGTCGCCCGCAAGGGCCTGAAGGCCGAGACGAACCTGGACGAGCTCGAGCGCTGGTGCGCCGAGTCGATCGCCGCCAATCCCAGGTCCGTGGCCGACTACAAGGGGGGCAAGGAGAGCGCCCTGAACGCGTTCAAGGGGCCGGTCATGCGCGCGGCCAAGGGGAAGGCCGACCCGAGGCGGGTCGACGAAATGCTGCGCCGGCTCCTGGCGGGCTAGGGCCCCTGGGGCGCCATGTTCTTCGCGAGGAACGCCTCAATCCTCGAGTACTGCTCGACGCGGTTCGCGAAGTGCTGCATCCCGTGGCCCTCGGAGCCCACGATGAAGGACTCATAGGGGACGTTGTTCCTCTTCAGCTCCGAGATCAGCCGGCTTGACTGGCCGATGTCGGCGATCGGGTCGTCGCCCCCGTGGGTGACAAAGACGGGCACCTTGATCCTGTCGACATGCCTCACGGGGGCGATGGCGTCGAACTTCGCCGGCTCCTTCCTCGGGTCCCCGAGGTGGCGCAGCAGGATGGCGTACCACGGGTCAAACTTGCTGTAGTCGTACTTCCTGTCGCGAAGGACCTCCTCCCAGTCGTAGACACCGGAGATCGCGACCGCGCAGCGGTAGAGGGTGGGCTCGTCGACGACTCCCTTGAGCGCCAGGTAGCCCCCGAAGGAGCCCCCCATGATGGCGACCCGGGCGGGGTCGACGAGGCCGCTGGCGATCATCGCCCTCGTCGCATCCGTCACGTCGAGGCTCATCTTGACGAAGTCCCACTGGTCATTGACGGGGAACATCCACGTGTATCCCGGCGACGCCCGGTAGTTGGGCTTGAGGACCGCGTAGCCGCGGCTGGCGAGGAACTGCGCCTCGGGGTCGAAACCCCAGTAGTCGCGCGCCCAGGGCCCGCCGTGCGGGATGACGACCAAGGGCGCGGGATGGTCCCTCGACGTGCCGGCGGGCAGCGTCAGGTAGGCGTCCAGCAGGCCGCCGTCGCGCGTCTTGAACCGGATGATGCTTTCCGGCTGCATCCGCCTCGCGTCGATCCAGGGCGCCGACTCCTTGAAGCGCCCGGTCGCATGCTTCCTGAAGTCGACCCAGTTGTAGATCGCCGGCTGCCGGTCCGAGTAGGTGACGACCAGGAAGAAGTCCTGGGCCTGGTTGCTGCCGATGATGCGGACGACGAGTCCGGGAAACGAGTGGTTCAGGGTCGCCTGCAGCTTCTGGTAGGCCTCGGTGAACCAGATC
The DNA here is from genome assembly GCA_003168315.1 of Opitutaceae bacterium. Lineage (GTDB taxonomy): Bacteria > Verrucomicrobiota > Verrucomicrobiia > Opitutales > Opitutaceae > Palsa-1447. The sequence continues at coordinate 7,871 of PMSP01000158.1, read as the reverse complement.
GTGTGGGGCCCCTCGCGATTGGCCGTCGCCCCGATGATGACCCCGGAGACCGGGTCCCGGTAGACCTCGCCGTCAAACTCGTAGCCCTTGTCGTCGACCAGGACCGCCCCGGGCATGCCGGTCGCCGAGTCCAGGAGCTCGAGCGGGCCCGGCGTTCCCTTCCTGTGGGGAGGGCGCACGAGGAGCTCGCCCGGCTTGTTCCCGCTCCCGAACACGGTCCAGTCGTTCATGTTGATCGGGCACTTGACCCAGGTGCGGTCCTCCAGGCGCTCGAGCGAGAGGATGCCGCCGCGGGAGGTGACGGCGAACGCCAGGTTCCCGTCCTTGTCGGCGATGTACTGGAGGGTGTCGCCGTTCGGCGGTATCGGGTAGTGGTCCTCGATGTGGAGGTCGTTGTTCTCGAGCGCGGGCTGGATGACGGCATCATAGTCGACCGCCGTCAGCAGGTTCACGCCCCTCTCCTTCGAGAGGACGGCGGAGTTGATGGTCGCGGCCCCCATGTCGCCGTTGGGCCTGCGGATCTCGTCCACGCGGTTCCAGACGAGCGGGCTCAGCCGGTCGGCCCTCGGGATCGCGATCACGCTCGTGCCGCAGTACTGCAGGAGGGGATAGGAGTCCGTGATGTCCGAGGCGTCCGCGGCGAAGAGCCCGATCCCGAAGAGCTTCTGCGTCGAGAGCCCGTACACGAGGCGCGAGTCGTTCAGCCACTGGACGTCGTAGACGTCGGTGTCGCCCCGCTCGCCGAGGATGTTGTACCTCGTCGTCTTCACGTCGTAGACGAGGAGGAGGTGGTTGTCCGCGCTCGCGGTGACGATGGCCGCGATGCGGGTCCCCGAGGGGCTCAGCTTCGGCTCCTGCAGGAGCGCGGGCCTGAAGAAATCGGCCGCGGGTATCGGCTGGTCGGCCGGGACGGGCGTCAGGCGCGACAGGTCGACCGCGCCCTCGCCGGACAGGGCCGCCGCGGGGAACAGGGCGGCCAGCAGGGCGGCGGCGGCCGCCCTGAGCCCGGGGTGGGGGGACGACCGCTTGTTTGCCATCGGGCGCCATGTCTCTCATATCCCCGCGGGGCTTGCAAGCGGCCCCAACTGGATTATCTCTAGGGAATGACGCGACGCGACGCGATTCGGGTGATGGGTGGGGCCGCGGCCCTTGTCGGGCTTGGCGCGGTGACACGGCTCGGGGCGGCGGACGCCCCTGTCTCAGCGGGGGCGGGGTCGACGAAGCAGCCTTTCGTGCTCCCGAAGCTGGGCTACGCCTATGACGCGCTGGAGCCCCACATCGACGCGAAGACGATGGAGATCCACTACACGAAGCACCACGCGGCCTACATCAAGAACGCGAACAAGGCCCTCGAGGGCCACCCCGAGCTGGCGTCGATGACGGCCGAGGACATCCTCGTCAACCTGCCGTCGATCGAGGAGCCGCTGCGCACGACCCTCAGGAACAACGTCGGGGGGCACGTGAACCACAGCTTTTTCTGGAAGATCCTGTCCCCGACCGGCGGGACCGCGCCCACCGGGGACCTTGCGGCGACGATCGACAGGGACTTTGCCTCGTTTGACGAATTCAAGTCCCGCTTCACCGAGGCCGCCCTCAAGCGGTTCGGGAGCGGCTGGGAATGGCTGGCGCTCAAGGGCGGCAGCCTGATCATCCACTCGACGGCGAACCAGGACTCGCCGATCAGCGAGGGCGAATGGCCGATCATCGGTTGCGACGTCTGGGAGCACGCCTATTACCTGAAGCACCAGAACGTGCGCGCGGACTACCTGAAGGATTTCTGGAACGTGGTCGACTGGGATCAGGCGTCGACGAACTTTGCCGCGGCAAGGGCCGCGGCCCAGGCCTGAGAGTCCGGCGTCAGCTCGAGGTGCCCGCGGGGACCGAGACCTCGGACTGGGAGCGATGGCTCGACGGGGACTTGCCGAAGAACTCGACGATGTGCCCGACCTCGGCATAGCCCTGGGCCCGGAGGGCCTCCTCGACCACCTGGACGGCGCGGCGCAACTCGTTCGCGGAAGCCGAGTCCAGCTCGTCGACCCTGTTGGTCTGCTTGCAGACGACGTGGTAGCGGTTCGGATCGCCCAAGTTGATCTCGTAGAGGCTGGTCCCGTTGATCAGGAACGCGCGGCGGACGAGCCCGATCGACTCGAAGGCGGCCATGCAGCGGTAGACGGTGACGATGTCGCAGGAGTTCGGTCCCAGCTCGCCGTGGAGGGCGTCGATGCTCGTCGGGCGCCCGCTCTTGATGAGGGCGGCAAGGATCGCAACGCGCGGCTGCGTGATCCTCAGGCCGGCTTCCTTCAATTTGTAACAGGCGACCTCGACGGGCGTCTGGTCCTTGCCAGTGACCCCGGCGATCGGGTGATTGGTTTGTGTCGAAGCGATCATTGTTGGGAAAAACTGTGGGGGTATTTACACCTATTTGCCAGCCTAGAAGCTAATCTTTTGCAACTTGCCAATATTGGCGCAGATAGGGTGCATTTGAAGGGCAATGTTGCGCTGCGGGGCGGCGCATGGCAATTTCGTGTCGAAACATGCAAGATTCGGATTTCCCACGCATCGTCGCCCTGATCTGCAAGGAGGACGGCCGATTTGACCGGAAGGCATATGATTTCGTCCGACTGGGGCTCGACCACACGGTGAAGGAGATCCGCAAGAAGGATGCGAGCCGCAGCGGCAAGTCCCGGCATGTGACCGGCCCGGAGCTCCTGGACGGACTCAGGATGTACGCCCTCGAGCAGTACGGCCCTCTCACCAAGACCGTCCTTAATTCTTGGGGCGTGCGCCGCTGCCAGGACTTTGGAGACATCGTATTTAACCTGATTGAGTATAACGCCTTCAGCAAGACCGATAACGACCGCCGCGAGGACTTCGCGGACCTGTATGAGTTCGACGAGGTCTTCGTGAAGCCATTCCTGCCGACACGGCGCCCCCGGGGTGCGTCCGCCGCGGAAGCGGTCGGGTCCGCCTAAAAGGGAGCAACCTGATGCCGAAGCCGAAACTCCCGAATGCGGACCGTGCCCTTCTCGACGCCTTCTGGCGCGAACCCGTTGAGCGGACTGTGCTGCCGAACGGGCTCACGCTCCTCATAAAGCCGGACCGCTCCGCGGCGCTGGCCTCGGTGCAGGTGTGGGTCAGGACGGGAAGCATCCACGAGGGCGCCCAGCTCGGGGCCGGGCTCTCGCATTACCTGGAGCACATGCTGTTCAAGGGCACCCACCGCCGGAGCGGCCGGGAGATCTCGGCGACCGTCCAGGCGAACGGCGGCTACATCAACGCCTACACGACTTTCGACCGCACCGTCTACTTCATCGACATCCCGAGCGAGAACCTGGACGTCGCGGTGGACGTGCTGGCCGACGCCGTCCTGCATTCGACGCTGCCCGAGGACGAGGCGGTCCGGGAGAAGGACGTGATCCTGCGCGAGATCGCGATGACCCGGGACGACCCGGACAACCGCCTCTGGGAGGCCGTCTTCGCGACGGCGTTCAGGGAGCACCCTTACCGCCAGCCGGTCATCGGCCACAAGGACGTCTTCTCGGCGGCCGACCGGGCCGCACTCGTTGGCTACTACCGCGAGCGGTACGTCCCGAACAACATGGTGGTGGTCATCGCGGGCGACGTCGGGACGACCGGGGCGCGCCAGTCCGTCGAGAGGCACTTTGGCGCCGCGCCGAGGTCGAGGCTCGCGCCGGTCCTCGTGCCGTCGGAGCCGCTCCAGCTCGGCCCCCGCAGCCTGCACCGCTACGAGAAGGTCGAGATAACCCGCGCCGCGCTCGCGTGGCCCATACCGGGGCTGACCGACCCCGCGGCCCCGGCCCTGGACGCCCTTGCGCTCGCCCTCGGCGGCGGCGAGAGCTCGGTCCTCTGGCAGGAGATCCGGGAAAGGCGGAAGCTCGTCCACACGATCGACGCCGCCAGCTGGAACCCGGGGACGAGCGGCCTCTTCTGCATCACGTTCACCTGCGACGCCGGCAAGCGCGAGGAGGCGCAGGCCGCGATCATCGGCGTCCTCTCGGCCCATGCCGCCCCACGCGCGTTCAACGAGGCCCAGGTGAGGAAGGCCTACCGCCAGTCCGTGGTCTCCGAGATCAACACCTGCAAGACCATGAGCGGCCAGGCCTCGCGGCTCGGCGTGGCCGAGGTCGTCGTCGGCGACCTCGATTTCAGCCGCACCTACTTCGAGAGGCTGAGGCGGGTGGGGCCCTCCGACCTGGGGAGGACGCTGCGCGAGCACCTGGTCCCGAGCCGCCTGATCTCCGTGTCCCTCGAGCCACTGTCGGACGGCCCGGCGACGGCGAGCGCCGCAGCCTCCCTCGGCGGCCGCCCCGAGTTCGAGGAGGTCCTCCTGCCGAACGGGGCGCGGATCGTGCTCCAGCCGGACCGCCGCCTGCCGAACCTCCACATTCGGCTGCTGGCCCACGGGGGCCCCTTGAGCGAGCTGCCGAAGCGCAGGGGAAGCTCTGCCCTCCTCGGCACGCTCCTGACGAAGGACACCAGGCGGCGCAGCGCCGCCGACGTGGCCCGGCGCATCGAGGAGGTGGGCGGCTCGTTCCATTCCTTCTCGGGCGACAACACGCTCGGGCTTTCGGCCGAGGTGCTCCCGCCCGACGCGGACCTCGCCCTGGGCCTGATCGCGGACGGGGCGCTCGCGCCCGCATTCGCGGCGGGGACGCTCGGGGTCGAGCGCGACGCCCAGCTTGCCGCGCTCCGGGAGGAGAAGGACGACGTCGTCTCCCTCGCCAGGCGCATGCTGCGCAAGAAATTCTTCGGCACGCACCCCTTCTCACTGAGCGCCCAGGGTGACGAGAAGGGGGTGGCGGCAACCCAGGCCCTGGACCTGTCGGACCTCTGGAAGCGCCTCCTCGTGGGGCCGGGCGTCGTCCTGGCGGTGGTCGGCGACTTTGAGCCGAGGAAGCTCGTCCCGAGGCTCGAGGCCTTCCTCTCGCGGATCCCGGGCGGGATCCCGCTCGGTCCCGGTCCCACCTTCGACGGGCCCAAGGAGCCCGGCGATTTTGTCGAGAAGCAGCCGCGGGAGCAGGCCGTCGTCCTCCAGGCGTTCCCGGGTTCGGTCGTCCAGGCGAAGGACTTCCATGTCGGGGACGTGGCCGACGAGCTCTTCAGCGGGATGGCTTCGCGCCTGTTCGAGCGGGTGAGGGACCAGAAGGGGCTGGCCTATTTCATCCGTTCCGGCCGGTTGGCATGCCGGAGCGCGGCGATGTTCTACTTCATGGCCGGGACGCAGCCCGGGAAAGAGTCCGAGGTCCTGGCCGAGATCGGGCTCGAGATCGAGCGGGTCCAGGCGGGCGAGGTGACGGCCGAGGAGCTGCGTCGCTGCCAGGTCCGGCTGAAGGCGGGGCAGCGCAAGGGGCTCCAGACAAACTCGTCGCGCGCCATGCAGGCCGCCATCGACACGCTGCAGGGCAGGGGGGCCAACCACTGGAAGAAGTACGACGGCCTGATCGACGACGTCACGATCGGCGCCCTTGTGGACTTCGCCAAGGCGCATTTCCAGAAGTCCAAGCGGACGCAGCTCGTCGTCAGGCCCTAGGCGTTGCGCTCAGCCGCTCCGCCGCTCCACTTGAGCTTGGTGCGAAGGACGGCGAAGTGGGAATAGTCCTTCTGCTGGGCGAGCGGGAGCCGGACCTTTGCAATGGAGATGTTGATCGCGTCGTCCGTCTTGGCCCTGATCTCGCCGTGGCCGTCCACTCCCACAAGGACGTGCGTCCCCGCGGTGCGGTTGTGCACCCGCAGCCTCACGCTGTCCCGGAAGATGATCGAGCGGTTCGTGAGCGTGTGAGGGCAGATCGGCGTCACCGCGACGACGTCCGCGGCCGGGTGGACGATCGGGCCGCCCGCCGAGAGGTTGTACGCCGTCGACCCCGTCGCCGTCGCCAGGATGAGCCCGTCGCAAAGGTAGTCGGTGACGAGCTCGTCGTCCGCGAAGACCTCGAGGTGGACGAGCCGGTTGGTGAGCTCGTCCTTGATGAGGATGTCGTTCAGGGCGAGGCTCGCCGGGCCGCCGGCGACCGAGCAGGAGAGCATGGCGCGCATGTCCACGTTGAATTTCCCCTGCAGGAGCGAGTCCAGGCCGAGGCGCGCCTCCTCCGGCGAGAAGGTCGTGAGGAAGCCGAGGCTGCCCCGGTTGACGCCAATGATCGGGACCTGCTCAAGAGCCGCCTCGCGGACGACCCCGAGGAGCGTCCCGTCGCCCCCGATGACGCAGCAGGCGTCGCAGCCGTGCAGGTAGCCCCGGGGCAGGGGAAAGCGCGTCGTCTGCTTGTGCCGCACGCCCTTCGCGCTGGCCGCGGCCACCAGCACGCGCGCGAGCTCGGTCGCGCCTGGTTTGCTGGCGTTGACGACAAATGCGAGCGAGCGGATGGGTTTCATTGCGTCGGCCCGAGGGCCGGTTCCTCCCAAAAATGCCTACGATCGGCGGAGGTACAACAGGAATTCCCGGTTTCCGTCGGCGCCCTCGATTGGGGAGTCCATCGACCCCTGGAGGGTTGAGCCCGGCAGCGTGGCCAGCGCGAAATCCCGGACGGCGGCCAGCGCCGCCTCCTGCACCGCCCGGTCGCGGATCACGCCGCGGCCCTTGTCGGCCTCGGCCTTGCCCGCCTCGAACTGGGGCTTGACGAGGGCGACGAGCGCGCCCCCCTCGCGCAGGAAGGGCCAGACCGCGGGCAGGACCGTCCTAAGCGATATGAACGAGAGGTCCATGACGACCGCGTCAAACGCGGCGCGGGGCAGGTCGGAGGCGGCCAGGTTGCGCGCGTTCAGCTTCTCCAGGTTGGCGACCCTTGCGTCGGCCCTGAGCCTGGAATGGAGCTGCGCGCGCCCGACATCCACGCAGACGACGGAGGCGGCGCCGGCCTGGAGGGCGCAGTCGGTGAAGCCCCCCGTCGAGGCCCCGACGTCGAGCACGTTCGCCCCCCTGAGGTCGATCGAGAACCTGTCGAGGGCCCCCTGGAGCTTCTCGCCGCCGCGGCTCACGAACCGGGGCGGCTGGACGACCGTCAACCCGGCGTCGTCGGGCAGCTCGCGCCCGGGCTTGTCAAGGCGCTCGGACCCCTGAAACACGCGGCCGGCCATGACGAGCGCCTTCGCCTGCGACCGGGTCTGCGCGAGCCCTCGCGCGACGAGGAGCTCGTCCAGCCGCTTCTTCATGCGAGCGAGGCGGCGAAGGTCCCGAAATCCGCGAAGACGGGCACCTTTCCCTCGGCGACGGCGGGGATGGACTCGGGCGCGACCCTTCCCGTCCGGACCGAGGCAGCGCGGATTCCCGCCGACAGGGCCGCTCCGACGTCCGCCGCGGAGTCGCCGACCATCCAGCAGCCGGCGGGGTCGAGGCCATGCCCCGCGACCATCTCCTGGATGAACCTCGGGGAGGGCTTCCGGTAGAGGGACGGCTCGCCGGGGCCCTCCGGGGCGATGCAGGTCCCGTCAAAGACGGGCGCCGGCAGGCCGAGCATCTCCTCCATGCGGGCGTTCACCCGGAGGGTGTCCTCGGTCGAGTGGATTCCCCGGCCAATCCCCGACTGGTTCGTGAAGAGGAAGATCATGTAGCCGAGCGATCGGGCGCGCCTCAGCCCCTCCGCCGCCCCGGGGATCAGCTCCACTCCGGCGGGGTCGGCCAGATAGACCTTGTCGACGATCAGCGTCCCGTCGCGGTCGAGGAAGAGCGCCCGTTTCACGACTCGCGCGAGACGTGTTCGAGGAGCTCCTCCGGGGACACGGTGGCGGTGCCGAGCTTGGCGACGACGACGCCCGCTGCCGCGTTCGCGAAGTGGGCTGCCTCCTCGAGCGCGGCGCCCGTTGAGAGCGCAAGGACAAGGGCTGCGAGCGCGGTGTCGCCGGCGCCGGAGACGTCG
>PMSP01000205.1 GCA_003168315.1 Opitutaceae bacterium | reverse complement strand
GGGCGTGTGGGCCCCGAGGACCGCCTTGGCGAGGCCGGCCACGATCGCGGGCTCGCTGAGGAGGTTCGGCGAAGCGGGCTTCAGGCTCCCCCGGGTGGGGCCTACGACGCCCATCGAGTCCTCGACGGTCATGAACTGCTCCCCGCTTGCCTGCCGGTCGATCTCAGTTCTTCCGAGGCACGGCAGGATGAGGGCGACGCGCCCCGTGACGAGGTGCGAACGGTTGAGCTTTATCGACACGACGGCCGTCAGGGCGCACTTCTTCACGGCCTCGGCCGTGTACATCGTGTCGGCTGGGGCCGACAGGAAATTTCCCCCCATGGCGAACAGCACCTTGGCGTTGCCCTCGTGCATCGCCCGGATCGCCTCGACGACATCGTACCCATGCTTGCGCGGCGGCTTGAAATTGAATTCCTGCTCAAGCCTGTCCAGGAACTCCTCCTTCGGCTTGTCCCAGATGCCCATGGTGCGGTCCCCCTGCACGTTCGAATGCCCGCGGACGGGGCACGGTCCCGCGCCGGGGCGCCCGATGTTGCCGCGCAGGAGGAGGAAGTTGATGACATCCTGGATCGTCGCCACCCCGTTCTTGTGCTGGGTGAGCCCCATGCACCAGCAGACGATGATCCTGTGGGAGCCCATCGCAATCGCCGCGGCCTCGCGTATCTGCTCCCTCGAGAGCCCGCTGTCCTCGATGATCTCCGCCCATGACGCCTTGCGCAGCTGCGCGATCAGCGCGTCGAATCCCGACGTGTATTCCCGGATGAAGTCGTGGTCGAAGACGGTGCCGGGACTGCGATCCTCGGCCTCGAGCATCTCCTTCATGAGCCCCTGCAGGAAGGCCATGTCCCCGTTGATCCTGACCTGGAGCCAGAGGTCGCACATCTGGGTCCCACGGCCGAAGAGGAACCTCGGGAGGTGCCACGGGTGGAGCATGTCCTGCGGGTTCTTGAACCGGAAGGACCCGCTTTCCGGCATCGGGTTCACGGTGACGATCTTGCAGCCCCGCACCTTCGCCTCCTGGAGGGGTGTCAGCATCCGCGGATGATTGGTCCCCGGGTTCTGGCCGATGATGAAGATCGCGTCGGCATGCTCGAAATCGCTCAGCTTAACGCAGGCCTTTCCAATCCCGATCATCGGCGGAAGCGCCACGCTCGTGGACTCATGGCACATGTTCGAGCAGTCCGGCAGGTTGTTGGTCCCATAGGCCCGGACAAAGAGCTGGTAAAGGAATGCCGCCTCGTTGCTGGTCCGGCCCGACGTGTAGAAGGCCGCCTCATCGGGACTGTCCAGCTTCCCCAGTTCCGCGGCCACCAGTCCGAATGCCTCGTCCCACGAGATCGGTTCGTAATGGGTGGCGCCCGGACGGAGCACCATGGGCTCCGTCAGCCTTCCCTGCTCGCCCAGCCAGTGGTCGGTTCGGCCCGCCAGGTCCTTGATGGAATGCTCCTGGAAGAACTTCCGGCTCAGGCGCTTCGCCGTGGCCTCATACGAGACCGCCTTGAAGCCATTCTCGCAGAATTCCGCGACGCTCCTCTCGTTGTCGGGATTCGGCCACGCGCAGCTCTGGCAGTCGAAGCCCTTAACCTGGTTCAACTTTAATGCCGACCTGATCGTGTTCAGGAGTCCGGCCTCCCTGATCCCATATTCCGCCACCTGCTCGATCGCCTTCATTCCCGCAGCGATCCTTGTCCGCCTTCCCTGCCTCGTCCCCTTCAGCGTCACCGGGGGCAGCGCATCCGGGTTCGATGCTTGCGAGGCGGGTTCCGTCGGGTGTGAGGGCATGGAGGGGAGGATTGGCCACCCAAGTGACAGCCAAGAGAAGTAACAATGGCGTCCTCAGGCAGGGATTCGGGAGCCGCTGCGTTTCATGGCAGAACAGGCGCCGCGTTTTTTGGAGTCGTCAGCACGCGAAGGATAGCCCATCCTGATGGCGATGCAAAACTCTAATTCGACTTCGATTGCGACCCCATCATCCCGCTCGGCGGTCCTCAAGGGCGCCCTGGGCGCGCTCGGCCTGGCGTTGGCTTTCGGAATGGCAAGCGTCCCTGCGCTGCGCGCCGACTCAACGGTCGTCCGTCCCCTGGATGACAAGGTCGCGGCTCTCCCCGTGACCTACACGTTCGACAAGTCAGCCGATCCCGAGGCCGGCCCGTATATACTCAGCCTGAAGAACACCGCGACCAGCCCCGTGACCGTGAGCGTCAAGGTCCTCCTGAGCGTCTATTTCCATGCCGATTCGAAGGCCCGCATTCTGCCGGATCACACGATCGATCCCGGTCAGATCTGGACCGTCCCGGGCCTCGCGGCAAACGACAAGGTGAGCGTGTCCTCAAAGGAGTACACGACCCTGGAGCTCATCGTCCCCTGAGGGTCGGCGCCCGGGACCGGGGCCTGAGGCTTCGGTCCCGCCCAGTCCTCGTTCGGCGCGGCCCGTTCGCCCCCGGCCGGTGAGGGGTGGCATTCGCCGCGGCCGGCGGAGAATGCCCTCGTGCCCGCCTAGGCGCAGGCTCATCATTACTCCCATGGTCGAACCCGCCGTTGGAGACAAACCCGAGGAAGCGGCCGGACGTTGCCCCTGCGGCAGCGGCCAGCCTTTCTCGGGCTGCTGCGGGCCGATCCTTTCGGGCAAACGGTTGGCGGCGACGGCCGAGGAGCTCATGCGGGCGCGCTTCACCGCCCACGCCATCCACGACTTTGCGTTTGTCCACAGGACCTATCGGCCCACCGCGCGCCAGCCCTATGTTGCCGTCCCCGGCGCCCCCGCGACAGAGTGGACCCGGCTGGTGGTCCACAGCCACGAGCCAGGGAAGACGCCCGATGTCGCGACGGTGGAGTTCTCAGCCTATGGCAAGGAGGAGGGTGTCGAGCAGGTGCTCCATGAGAAGGCCGAGTTCGTCCGGGAGGGAGGGGAGTGGGTCTACACGCGCCCCCTCCGCGAAGGGCCCGTCCCGTTCAGGGAAACGGCCAAGAAGCCGGGTAGGAACGAGCCCTGCCCCTGCGGCAGCGGCAANNAAGAAGTACAAGCACTGCTGCCTCGGGAAGGCTTAGCCCGCGGGTCACCGGGGTTTTGCCCGGATTATTGCCGCCCCCTTTTGCTTAACTGGAAATCCCGCCTATGATGGGCCGAGTATGACGACAAAATCCTCCCCAAAGCACTCGGCCGCGGATAGCGGCATTTTCAAGATAGGCGGCGACCTTCCCGTCCTTCGGCTCGGATTCGGCGCCATGCGCATCACGGGACCGGGCGTCTGGGGCGAGC
>PMSP01000396.1 GCA_003168315.1 Opitutaceae bacterium | reverse complement strand
ACCCGGTGACGGGCGACGGGATCAGGCCGAAGCCCGGCACCCCGCCGGCGTACCAGGACGTGTTCGGCCAGGCGATCGTCCGCTTCGCCAAGGCCGACCCCCGGGTCGTCGGCATAACCGGCGCGATGCCGAGCGGCACCGGCCTCTCGAAGCTCGCGGCCGAGCTCCCCGGGCAGTTCTTCGACGTCGGGATCGCCGAGNNACCGCACCTTCGACGTCGGCATCGCCGAGCAGCACGCGGTGACCTTCGCCGCGGGCCTGGCGGCCGACGGGATGAAGCCCTTCGCGGCGATCTATTCCACCTTCCTGCAGCGCGCGTACGACCAGCTCATTCACGATGTCGCGCTCCAGAATCTTCCCGTGGTCTTCGCATTGGACCGGGCCGGACTGTCGCCGAACGACGGGCCGACCCACCACGGGCTCTTCGACATCGCCTACCTGCGCTGCGTCCCGAACGTGACCATCATGCAGCCGAAGGACGAGGACGAGCTGGTCGACATGCTCCACACCGGGATCGAGCTCGGGAGCCCCGCCTTCATCCGCTACCCGCGCGGCCCCGGCACCGGCGCCCCGATCAAGGACAAGCCCGAGAAGCTCGAGATCGGGCACGCCGAGGTGATCCGCGAGGGCTCGAACATCGTCCTCTGGGCCCTCGGGCCGATGGTGCGGGACGCCCTGGTGATCGCGGAGAGGCTGCAGGCGGAGGCGAACCTCTCGGTAGGCGTCGTCAACGCCCGCTTCGTCAGGCCCCTCGACCGGACGCTCCTCCTCAGCCAGGCGGCCGTCGTCCCCCTGATCGTCACGCTGGAGGACCACGTCCTCACGGGGGGGTTCGGGAGCTCGGTCCTGGAGGCCCTGCAGGAGGCGGACTGCCCCGCCGCCGTGGAGCGGATCGGCTGGCCGGACAAGTTTGTCGAGCACGGCTCGAGCGTCGAGGCGCTGAGGGCGGCCTATGGGCTTTCGCCCGAGGACATGTACCGGCGGGTGCTTGACCGGTGGAGGCGCCTGAGCGCCGAGCGGGTCGAGGCCGACGTCTAAAGGCCGCAGCTAGGCCCAGGAAGCCACGGCCCGGACGAAGGCCTCCCTCGTCTCCACGTGGGGATTGTGCCCGGCGTCGGCGATCACCTCGATTCGGGCCGCCGGGAAGTGCCTGAGGATGAGATCCTTGTCGCCCGGCAGGACGTAGCCCGACTTCCCGCCGGCGATGAAGAGGGAGCGGCCGGCGAAGCGGTCGCCCGCCGAGAGCGGGTTCCTCTCGAGCTCGGGAAGGGCCGCGGTGATCGCCGGCAGGTTGACCTGCCACCTCCAGCCCCCGGGGGTACGCTCAAGGTTCGTCGCGAGGAACTTGCGCATCGCCCATCCGGGGACGCGCGGCTCGAACCGGCGCTCCGCATCGGCCCTGGACTTGAGGCCCGCGAGGTCGAGCTCGTTCATGGCGGCAAACTCCTGCCGGTGGGCCGGCCAGCTGTAGTCCTTCGGCGCGATGTCGACGACGACCAGGCGCCCCACCCGCTCCGGGTGGCGGCAGGCGAGGAGCATGGCGACCTTGCCCCCCATGCTGTGGCCGACGAGCTCGGCCGGGCCGAGGCCCTGGGAATCGAGCCATGCCAGCACGTCGGCCGCCATGGCGGCGTAGGACAGTGACGGCACGTGGGGCGAGAGCCCGTGGTTGCGCAGGTCGAGGGCGAACACCCTCCCGCCCGACGCCAGTTCCCTCCCCGCCGTCTGCCAGTTGCGCGACGAGCCCAGCATGCCGTGGAGGAGCACGATCGGCGGACCCCCCGATCCCCCAAGGTCCCTGTGGTGGAGCGCGACCGTCGGTATGTCGGATGGGGGGGGCACGGCGGGTGTCCCCGGCATCCTGCCGAAGGCCGGCGGCGCTCCAACACTTGAATTCCGCAAATCTACCCGTTCGAATGGGACCGATGTCGGAGCCCCCGAAACCCACCCCGATGATGCAGCAGTACTTCGAGGTGAAGCGCGGGCTCCCGGAGGGGACGCTCCTCCTCTTCCGGCTGGGCGACTTCTACGAGCTCTTCTTCGACGACGCGGTCGTCGCCTCGAGGCTCCTCGGCCTCGCGCTCACGAAGCGCCAGGAGCACCCGATGGCGGGCCTTCCCCACCACGCGGCCGAGGGCTACATCGGCAGGCTCCTCGCCGCCGGCAGGAAGGTCGCGATCTGCGACCAGGACGAGCCCGCCCAGGCGGGAAAGCTCGTCCGCCGCAGGCTGACCCGGATCCTGAGCGCCGGGACGACCCTTGCCGCGAGCCAGCTCGAGGCCGGGAGGAACCGCTACCTCTGCGCCCTCTCGCTCGACAGGCGCGGGCTCCACGCCGCGTGGATGGAGCTCTCGACCGGCGAGTTCATGGTGGCGACGGCCGCGAGGATCGAGGACCTCCTTCCCGCGCTCGCGTCCCTCGACCCCGCCGAGGTCCTGGTCCCCGAGGGAGACCTCGCCCGCTGGAAGGCGGCGCCCCACGGGCAGGCGGGCGTCCACGCCCTCCACGCGTTCGCGTCGGCGCGCACGCTGACGGAGTTCCCGGCGTACCGCTTCGAGGCCGCCGCCGGCGCCCGCGCGGTCGCCGGGGCGATCGGGGTCCTCAACCTGGAGGGCTTCGGGCTGGAGAGCGGCCATCCGGGCCTCGGGCCCGCGGGCGCCCTCGTCGGCTACGCGACGGACAACCTCTGCGCCACCCCTAAGAACCTGAGGAGCTTGAGGGAATACCGGAGTTCCCGGACGCTCCTGATGGACCCGGCGACGCTCCGCAACCTGGAGATTTTCGCGTCCGTCCGCGGGGGTCGCCAGGGCTCGCTCCTCGGCGCCATGGACCGGACGTCCACGGCCGCGGGCGCGAGGCTCCTCGAGCGCTGGCTTGCGGCACCGGGGCTCGACCTGGCCGAGGCGCGGCGGCGCCATGCGCTGGTCGGAGAAATGATGGCGCGGCCCGCCCAGCTCGCGGAACTCGCCGTGTCGCTCGGGGCGATCCGGGACATCCCGCGGATCCTCGGCCGCCTCCAGAACCGCCTGCGCAACCCCCGCGAGCTCTGCGGCGTCAGGGACACGCTCGGGGGGATCCCCGGGGTCCGCGCGGTCCTCGCCTCCCTCGGGCCGGAGGCCGCCCGCGCCTGCGGGCGCATCCTCGAGCTCCCGGGGCTGCGCGAGCTCCTCGCGGCCGCGCTCGCCGACGAGCCCCCGGCGGACGTCTCCGAGGGGAACTTCGTCAGGGCCGGCCACGACGGGGAGCTCGACAGGCTGCGGGCCCTCATGAGCGGCAACAAGACGTGGCTCGCCGACCTCGAGCGGGGCGAGCAGGAGCGCACCGGCATCCGGAGCCTGAAGGTGCGCTTCACGGGCAACTTCGGGTACTTCATCGAGGTCACGAAGGCCAACCTGCACCTCGTCCCGGCGGACTATGTCCGCAGGCAGACGACCGTCGGCGGCGAGCGCTACGTGACCGACGCCCTCAGGCAGAAGGAGCGCGAGATCCTCCATGCCGAGGCCGACGCCCTCCTCCGGGAAAAGGAGATCCTGGAGACGCTCATCTCGGCCGTCCTCGACGAGTCGCAGGCCCTGGCCGGCACCGCCGAGGCGCTCGCCGAGGTCGACGTCCTCGCCGGGTGGGCGGCGCTCGCCAGGGACTGGGGCTACTGCCGACCCGAGATCGACGAGGGCGAGTCGCTCGAGATCGCCGACGGCCGCCACCCCGTGGTGGAGCAGGTCTTCCGCCAGGGCGACGGCGCGGCCGCGGCCCAGGCCTTTGTCCCGAACGACACCGCGCTCGCCTGCGACGACGCCCAGATCGCCCTCATCACCGGGCCCAACATGGCGGGGAAGTCGACGTACATCCGGCAGGTCGCCCTGATCGTCCTCATGGCCCAGGTGGGCTCCTGGGTCCCGGCCAGGTCCTGCAGGTTCGGGGTCGTCGACAGGATCTTCTCGAGGGTGGGCGCTAGCGACGACCTGGCGAGGGGCAACTCGACCTTCATGGTCGAGATGAACGAGACGGCCAACATCCTCAACAATGCGACCGACCGCTCGCTCATCATCCTGGACGAGATCGGCCGGGGCACGTCGACCTACGACGGCCTCAGCATCGCGTGGGCCGTCGTCGAGCACCTCCACCGGGGGCCCGAGCGCGGGCCGAGGACCCTCTTCGCGACGCATTACCAGGAGCTGACCCAGCTCGACAGGCACCTCCCGCGGATGCGCAACCTCTCGGTCGCGGTCAAGGAATGGAACGACGATATCGTCTTCGTCCGGCGGGTCGTTGCCGGCGCGGCCGACCGGAGCTACGGGATCCAGGTCGCGAGGCTCGCCGGGCTGCCCCCCGGCGTCATCGAGCGGGCGAAGGCGATCCTCTCGCGCCTCGAGGGCGACGACCCGAGCGTCTCCCTTCCCTCGCCCCAGGCCCGGCCGAAGAGGAAGATCACGGTCGCCCCCCCGGACGAGGGCCAGCTGGACCTCCTCTGACCCCATTGCCCCGGGGGGGGCGTCGCGCCGCCGCCGCCGTGAATCAGCTTATCTTGGGGAACCACCGGCTCCCCCGCGGCTACCTCCCGGGCGCCGCCTGCTGGCCGGCCGCGGCGGCCTTCATCTCAATCCGCAGGAGCGGCGGGAAAAGGTCCTTTGAGACCACCATCACCTCGTCCTCATACCCCACCCGGTGGACCCTGAAGTGGTAGAAGCCGTCGCCCCGCCAGAGGCTCTCGTCCAGGTCCACGTGGAAATAGCCCTGAGCGTCGGAGGCGCGCGCGTTCAGTTCCTCCTGGCTGTAGACCCGCTGGCCGCCGGAGGGAAACTCGTCATCGGCAAGGAGGGTCGCGTTCATGATCGGGATTCCGTGGCTGTCGACCACCCTGACCCGGGACGGCCCGCCCGCGTCGGGATTCGAACTGCAGGCGGCCAGGAGCCCTGCGAGAGCCAGGCCAAGGAGGGCGCGCGCGCGGGGCCAGGGGGTCATGCGGCTATTTCAATCCCTTTCCCCCGCCAATGTCACGCTGGGGTTGCCCGGGCCCGCACCGCCCGCCACGTCAGCGCAGTTCCTTCCGGATCATGAGCTTCAGTCCCGACCATGTCTCGTCGACTGCGCACACCTTTATGTCGACGAGGCCCTTCGGCAGGCAAACCCTCCGGATCATGTCCTCCGTCACGTCGGTGGGGACGCCCGAGCTCTTCTTCGGCCAGGAGACCCAGACCACCCCGTCGGGTGAGATCGTCTTCCGGTACTGGACAAGCTTGGCCTCGAGCTCTGCCGCCGCGGTCACGAAGAGGTGGACGAAGGCCGTGCCGGGCGCCGGCCGGGAAAGCCAGGTGACGGCAACGTCCCCGGGGAGCGCAAGGAGCTTCACGTAACCCTTGGGCGCCCCGTCGACGTAGGCGGCCGTGCCCCCCTTGTACCCGAGCTTTTTCCAGAGGGGTGTCCCGGAATACCCCGCCGTCGGCTTGATCTCGCCGGGCGTCATGGATCTGCTGCGCCCTCAGAGGTCATGGCGGCCGCGCCTGTGGAGCGGCTCCCCCTTCGTCCAGCACACGACGAGGAGCGCCACCGTGAGCGCGACCGCATAGGCCGCGTGGTACGGGTCCAGCCGCCTGGGCAGGAATGGCTTCGGGCCGAGGAGAAGGACCAGGTAACCGACCACCACCGCCCAGCCCTGCCAGCAGATGGGCGGCCCCCAGCCGACGCCGTACCTCTTAAGCGGGAACCACCAGAACCTGTCCTCCGGGTCGCTCATGGGGTTCTTGCCGGCGCGGGGCGTCTACTCGACCTCGACCTCGATGCCGCCCACCCACTTGGCGATCACGTTGTAGATGAATGCCCCGATGACGCCGAACACGAATCCCATGACCGCGTAGAGGACGGGCATGAAGAGCGCGAAGCCGGTCCCGAGCGCCATGATCCCCACCCTCTGGTTATTGGGCATGTGCGAGGCGAAGGCGGTCATGAGGAGGAAGAACGGGCAGAAGATAAGCCCCATGATGCCGTAAGTCAGGGCCATGATCTTTCCGAGCTGGAGCGGGGCGATGCGCCTTATCCTTCTGATTGCGGACAGGGGCGGAGNNTATAGGGGTATGGGGTCCGAGCTGTTTCCAATGCGTGTCAATGGCTCCCGGGCTGGAGGCGCAGGAGTCGCCGGTACCGGCGGCATGAGTTTCTGACTCGGGGCCGGGATCGGCAACCTCCTTTTCAGCCGCTCACCCCTTGCGTTTCCTCCCCGGCTTGGGAACGACGCCGAGACGGGGATCGCGCTCGAGGGCCAGCGCCGCCAGGCGCCCGGCCACGCGTTCAAAGTCGTCAGCCGATTCAGGAAGATACAGCCATTTCGGCAGTATGGGATGGGGTGAAAGCGCCGGAAACTCAGCCACCAGCGAGGCCTGGTGCCCGCGCTCGGTGCACACCAGCACGCCCCGCCAGGGTTCCTCATGGGCCGAGAAGCAGAGCATCAGCTTCCCGTCCAGGTACGCGGCCCGGGTCCCGAACATCGCAGCCAGGACAAACGTGGGGTCCCCCTGGAGGGGCTCCCAGAGCCACGCATGGGGATGGATGCGCCGGACCCGCCCTAGGTCGTCCTTGCCCATGGATGGCTCCCTGGTTCACGGGGATCCGCGCCCCGTCCGCCCGCACCCTTCATTTGACCCTCGCGAACGTGTACGTCGCGGGGTTGTAGGGTTCAGAGTCGATCAGCTCGGTGACGACCACCTGGAAGGAATCGGGCCACGCGGCTTCCTTGAACTGAAAACGCAGGGTGGCGCCCAGATCGCGGTCCCACTCCACCCGGAAGGTGATCTCCTGCGGCGACTGCCTCATTATCCTCATTGCGGCATGGCGCCCGTGCGAGAAGTCGTGCGGGAAATTGGGGTCAAGGATGTAGGCCGTCCCCGTGATGGCGCCATTTTCAACCCTCAGCTCGTAGCCAATCCCCGGCTTGTCGCCATTCTCATCGGAGGCGCGCCATGCCTGCCCGTGGGATTGGCTGCAATCCGAGAGAGCGGCGAAAAGGGCGAAGGCGATGAGGAGCCGAGTCATGTCTGCCAGGGGCTGTCCCCACCCCCATCCTGCCCGGCGAGACTCCGAGCACCGTCTCTTGGCAGGGAGCGCATCTGATTGGGGATCAGGCTTAACCGGGGAAAAGGCGGTCTCAATCGCTTTTCGTGCCAACGGGGCCGTCCCTGCCCTTCGTCAAGAGCAAACCCAGGGCACTGAAGACAAATACCGCCCAGACCACGTAGCAGGAAAACCATGATGACCACCATCCGGGCGATGCGAATACGGCCGCAGCCTTCTTGAAGCCCACAAGGGCGACCAGGTTCATGCCAATCGTTATTACGAGGCCGACGATGCCGATTGAAGCGAATATCTTTCCGACTGATTTCATAGGGGGGATGGGATGATAGCAGGGCCTTGAAATGACGGGGACTAGCGATGGGGCGCGGCCTGCGCCGATGGCTGGCTGCCCGGCGGTGGCATCGGGGCGGGCAACTGCTCAGCCTGCCCGCTGAAGATCGGGTCGTTTGCCCCGAAGGAGTAGCCCTTCGGGAACAGCTTCTGCCACTCTGCACGCTCCGCGTCCGTCAGATTCCGCTCGTGCAGGGGATCCTCCTTGAATGTCGCGTAATGCAAAAAGTCCCTTATGCGCTGCTGGACCTTCCTGGGCTGGCGGGCCACCAGGCCCGAATACCAGTCGGTCCCCCTTCCCTCGGCCATGTTCAGGAGATTCGACCATATGATCTGACCGTAAGTCCTGGCGTTGTCGTCCAGCGTCCTGAACTTCAGGGAGAACAGGAACACGCGGGAAAGCGCGCCGTCGTCGTTCTTGGAGGCGAGTTCCAGGCCCTTTGACAGATCCACGCCCTTAGTCTTCGCAAAAGCCATGAGATTTGCGACATCCGCGTCGCTCACGCTGCCGATAGGCGAGCCTTCCTCCGTCTTATCCACGTCGACCGCCCCGAGCCGCAGGCAACCGCAGGCGCCGACCAGCAGAAGAAGGG
>PMSP01000204.1 GCA_003168315.1 Opitutaceae bacterium | reverse complement strand
CCTTCGCGGGCGGCGAGTCCGTGGTGGTGGACGAGGGCGAGCTGAACGCCTTCTTTGCGAGCCTGAAGCCCGCCGTCGCCCCGCCGCCCGCGCCGAAGCCAGGCGACAAGAACCCGCCCCCGGCCCCGGACGCGAAGACCTTCGACACGAGCGCCCTGAACGCCCGGATCCGCGAGGGCAGGATCCAGTTCGGGGACACGGTCTCGTTCAACGTCTTTGGCATATCGGGCTCGTTCGTCGTCCAGTCGGTCGGGACCTTCGTCAAGCGCGGCCCGATCTTTGAGTTCGACCCCGACACGTTCATGGTCGGCGGTTGCCCCATGGAGCGCCTGATCTTCATCCGGGGATGGGTCATGAAGCAGCTCCTCTTCAACCACCCGGAGCCGGACGACGTCGCCTCGGCCTGGGGCCGGCTTGTCGACGTGTCGATCGACGGAAACAAGCTGCGGCTCAAGATGCCGTAGGCGCCTCTTTTTTCCGAAGTCTGCGTGTCGAAGAGCCTCAAGAACATCGGGGTCGTCTCGTTCCTGACCCTGGTTTCGCGGGTGCTTGCGCTGGTGCGCGACTCTCTCGCTCTCGCGATATTCGGGACGGGATGGCTGATGTCGGCGTTCACGACGGCGTTCATCCTGCCGAACCTCTTCCGCAGGCTCCTGGCGGAGGGATCGATGACGGTGGCGTTCGTGCCCACGCTGCAGGAGGAGCTGCACGCGAACGGGAGGGAGGGGACGTTCGCACTCCTCTCCAAGGTGGCCTCGTGGCTCCTCGTGATCACGAGCTCGCTCGCGGTCCTCGCCATGCTTGTCTTCAGCCAGTCGCGGCTGATCCCCGGCCACGACCCCAAGTGGTATGTCGCCGCGGACCTGGCGGTGCTCCTGTTCCCCTACCTGGCCTTGATCAGCCTCGCCGCGGCTTGCAGCGCGACGCTGAACGTCCTCGAGCACTTCATCGAGCCGGCGCTGTCGCCGATTTGGCTCAACCTGGCGATGATCGCGACCCTCGCGGGGGCGGGGCTCCACTTCGCGAACTCGCCGCTCGGCGAGATCCACTGGCTCTGCGCGGGCGTCCTTGCCGGCGGTTTCCTCCAGATGGCTGTGCCGGCGGGGGTCCTGATCGCCCTCGGGTGGCGGCCGCGCTTCGACCTCGGGCTCTCGCCGAGGGTGCGCGAGATCGCATTCCTGATGACGCCGGGGATATTCGGGACCGCGATCTACCAGATCAACTTCTCGGTCTNNACACCGTCAACCGACTGATGGAGTTCCCGATAGGCGTCTTCGCCGTGGCCGTCTCGACGGTCATCTACCCGCTGATCGCGGCCCATGCGGTCAAGCGCGACTTTGGCGCCATGGCCGGCGACTTCCAGAAGGGCATCCGGCTGATACTCATCATCACCGTGCCCGCGGCGGCAGGGCTCGCGCTCCTGAGCGTCCCGATCGTGAGGTTGATCTACATGCACGGCCACGTGACCCCGGAGGCGGCGCGGCAGATGGCGCTCCTCCTCTCCATCATGGTGATCGGCCTGCCGTTCTTCTCGGTCGTCAACCTGACCGTCCGCGCCTTCTACGCCGTCAAGGACACGAGGACGCCCGTCAGGGTCGCGCTGGTGGACTTCCTGATCAACATCACCGTCAGCCTGCTCCTCATCCGCTGGCTCGGGGTCATCGGGATCGTGCTGGCGAGCACGACGTCCATCATCGCGCAGACATTCCTCCTCGGCAGGGCGCTCGTGCGGCGCCTGCCCGACATGCACTTTGCGCCGCTCCTGCCGAGCCTCGTCAAGGTCCTCGGCGCGACGGCGGTGATGGCGGCAGTCGTCTGGGGAGGATGGCATGCGCTGGTGGGGACCAAGGGTGCCGACGCCGTCGCCGTCGTCGGGCGCATTCCGCTCGGGATCGGCGCCTACGGGGTCGTCCTCTGGATGGCCCGGATCGAGGGAAGGAAGGAGATCGAGGCCATGCTGGCGCGGCTGCCGCTCGTCGGGCGGCTATTCCGCCCGGCGCTTTGACAAAGACCCCGACTGCGACTCGTTCTGGTTTCCATGGCCAACATGCCCGTCTCCGCCCGGACCGTCAGCGAAGCGCTCCACTGGCGCTACGCCACAAAGAGATTCGATGCCGGCAGGAAGATCCCGGACGAGACCTGGACCGCCCTCGGGCTCGCCGCCATGGGCTCCACCGCGGTCTGCGCCGGGGCCGCGGGCTACCGCCCTCCGGACGACCGCTACGCCGTCTCGAGAATGGTTCGGTTCAAGGCCGACGAAGTGATCATCCACGTCTGAATTCACCCGCGATGCGCGCAATCCGGATCGAGGCCGTCGGCAAGCTGGCCCTCTGCGAGGTGCCCGACCCGGTTCCCCAGCCGGGCGAGGCGGTCGTGAGCCTCAAGGCGGCAGCGCTCAACCACCGGGACCTGTGGATCAAGCTTGGCCAGTACGCCGGGCTCAAGTTCCCCTGCATCCCCGGCTCCGACGGCGCGGGGATCGTCACCTCGGTCGGGCCCGGCGCGGACGCCTCGTGGGTGGGGCGCGAGGTTGTCATCAACCCGGGCTCCGGCTGGGGGCCCTCGGAGCGCGCGCAGGGGCCGGATTTCGCGATACTCGGCCTGCCCCGCGACGGGACGCTCGCGGACAGGGTCGCCGTCCCGGTGGCCCAGCTTTCGCCGAGGCCCGCGCACCTCACCTGGGACGAGGCGGCCGCGCTCCCGCTGGCCGGCCTGACGGCCTGGCGGGCCCTGTTCAGCCGGGCGCGGATGGCCAGCGGCGACCGGGTCCTCGTCACCGGCATCGGCGGCGGCGCGGCCCTCATCACGCCCTCCGGGCTGCAGGCCGACACATCGAGCCAGACAGAGCACGAGTTCGCCGGACACTTTGGCGCTCACACGGAAGATCGCGTCAACATCCTACTCGGCCTCCGCGCGGTCCGCTAC
>PMSP01000202.1 GCA_003168315.1 Opitutaceae bacterium | reverse complement strand
AGAACGGCAGGTCGCCCTGGCCCCAGCCGGCCCGCCACGTGCGGATGAGGGTGCGGAACAGCTCGGCGTATTCGGCGGGGTGATCCGCGTTCGCCTCGCCCTGGTACCAGATGGCCCCGGTGATCGCCAGCGGGGCGACCGGCTCGATCATGCCCTGGTAGAGGACGCTCGGCATCGTCGGGTAGTTCTCGTACCCGAGCGGCATGGGGTGCGGCGGGCGGGCGTCCACGCCGACCGCCGCCTTCCAGCTTCCGGCGAGGGGGATCACCGTCTTGTCGCCCAGCTCGAGGCGGATCGTATCCGGCTTCGCCCTGAAGCCGCCGTCGGGCTTCAACTTGAGGACGCGCACGACGACGACGTTCCTGCCGGGCCGAAGTATCCCGTCGCCGATGGGGTAGGCCCTGGGATTCTCGACCCATGAGCTCGCCCCGATCCATTTCCCGTTGATGAAGGTCGTGTCCATCTTCTCGACGACGCCGAGGTAGATCGTCGCCTTGCCGGCTGGCAGCGGGTCGGGAAGCGTGACCTCCTTCCTGAACCAGACGACGCTTGGGGTCTCCGGGACACCGAGCTCCGCGAAGCCGCCCGGGATCCGGACTGTCATCCAGGTCGAGTCGTCGAGGCCTGGGGCGGCCCAGGTGTCGCCCTTGAGCCCGATGTCGNNGCCGGCGCCGCCTTCGCCGACCATTTGTGGAAGGCAGATCTGCCACGTCCCGGAGGGAGTTCCGGCCGGGGAATAGGAGGCGTGCTGCTCGACCCTGAAAAGGCGGATCTCCGGATGCTGCGCCTTTTTGACCTCGTTGGCCCCGTCCCGGGTCGCCGACAGGCCAAGGAACATGTTGGACTGGCCTCCGCACAGCCAGACGTCTCCCACCAGCACCTCATGGATCTCGAGCGTCTGCGGTCCGTTTATGCGGACCGTGTAGGGTCCGCCCGCCGGGGGCGGCTGGAACTCGGCCTCCCAGCGGCCGTCGGGGCCGGCGACCGCCGATGCGCTGTTCTCGGCGATCTCGACGACAACCTTTTGGCCCGGATTGGTCCATCCCCATATCCGGTTGGGCTTGCCGCGTTGCAGGACCATGAAGTCGCCGAACATCGGGCTGACGAAGGGATGTTCCGGCGGGTTCGCCTGCGCAGCCGCAGATGGCGCCAGAAGGAGGAACGCCCCGCACATGAGGGACGCCAGGGCCTTGGGTCTGGGGAATCGGGGTTGAATGGGGTCTTGCCGCCAAATTGCGAAGAGTGGGGCGCCCCCCCAGGTCGCTTCCGCACNNATTCTGCAGGCATGCTGGGAACGAGTCCACATGTGATTTCGTTTCCAGAAGTTCCGCAACTTGTGGATCACGAGAAACGCGTTTCTAAGCGGGCGACATTAAGAACATGTTTCGCAACGCAGGGCGGAGGTCCGACCGATTTTGGGGCAAGCACCCCATAGCGACACGGCCGCCGGACTTATACTGTCCTTGAGGCGCTATCCCAAATACCGGGTGTTCTCCTAGCGCACTCGCCGCTCTGCATTTACCTGAACCACCTTTTTCTCGACGCGTCGCTATCCTGTTCTTCCTCACAGGGGCGTTCGCTGGCGCCCAAACGGCGGTCCCGCCCGTTTTGGTATCAGCCGCGGCGCCGCCCACGGGCCAAAGCGCCCTCCTGGATTGGCAAACCGGCGAAGGGAAAAGCTACGGGATTCCGGCGGCCGAGGGCACGGGCTTTCTCGCCACGCTCAATATCTATGACCGGATCACGATCCCGCACAACGTCTACGATTCGTCGCTGAAAAGTACATGGGTTCACCTGTACCAACAGCACTGGGTTTGGGATACGGATCCCTTCGAGGTCGACCAATTTGGCCATCCCTTACAGGGGGCGATGCTGTTCGGCTTCGCGCGTTCAACAGGTGATTCATATTGGAAATCATTTATTTACAGCAACATAGGAAGTTTTATATGGAAAATGGGCGGGGAAACCGATCTGCCCACGATCAACGACCAGATCATGACGGGTGAGGGCGGCCCCATCCTGGGTGAGGCGATGTTTCGGATGGCGAGCCTCCTGCTTGAGGACGGCGGCGAGCACCCGGGATTTTGGCACGAAGCTGGCGCTGCGGTGATTGATCCACCGCTCGGCTTCACCCGTCTCGTGTTTGGCAGACGCTTCAAGGCCGTCTTCCCGAGTTATGACCCGGCGACCTTCTTACGCTTGAGGTGGGGGGTCAGCACGGACCTCGTCAAAACGAACAACCTCCTGCTCGACGAAGGATCCGCGTACACCAACAAGCAGCAGACAGAGGCAGTCCTGGATTTTTCCATGATTTACGGGCTCCCGGGAAAGCCGGATTATGATTACGAGCGGCCATTTGATTACTTCTCGTTCGAATTCGCAGCGCAGACCAGCGCGCACACGGATGATTTTATCCAGGATATCATGGTTCGCGGACTGCTTTACGGCACCGACTACAAGATCGGGGACAATTACCGGGGGATCTGGGGACTCTACGGCAGTTACGATTATATCTCTCCTCCTATTTTTCATATCTCGTCAACCGCCGCGTCGCTCGGAACGACCAATCAGTGGTGGATCTCGCACCATGTGGCCATGCAAGGATCGGCCCTGGCCGGCGTCGGCTTCGGCGCCGGCGGCACTATTCCGCAGGTCGAAGGAGAACGCGACTATCACTATGGAGCCACGCTCCAGGAGCTGCTCGCCCTACGTTTCATATTTGGCCGCCGGACCATGCTCGATTTCACTGCGCGCGACTACTACATTAGCGGGACGGGCTCAGACGACAGCACCGGGTCGGAGCAGATTTTTCGCGGCGACGTCGGCCTCACCTTTCGGGTGTTCTCGCACCAGGCGATTGGAATCGAATATGTCGAGTCGCACCGCCACGGCCGCTACGCCAACTCACCCGCCGCAAACCAATCGGAAGGAACGTTCAGCCTCGTTTACAATCTTCTCGGCAGCAGCCGTTTTGGTGCCGTGGAATGGCGCGCGAACGAGAAGCCCGAGCCGTAGAGATTTCTATGCGCCCAACGAGGGGGAAACTTAGGGCGGCAGGCGCGGAATTTGTTTCCCCTGACGGGCGTCGATTGCTATGAAGCCGGGTTAAGCCTCAATCTGTCCAACCCCTCTGGAGGGGGCCTGTGCCCCCACCAGGCAATCACGAAAGCCATGAATCCTTCGATACGGTCCTGCCGGCGGCTGCACGCGCTGGCCCTTCTGTCCGTAGCGTCGGTCGCCGCGCTCGGCCCGGTGCCGGGCCGCTGCGCCGCCGACGATTTTGCTGCGCCCCATCTCCAGAAGAGCGGCACCGGCACCCAACTCATCGTGGATGGCCAGCCCTTTCTGGTGCGCGGCGCGGAGCTCAACAACTCCAGCGCGTCCAGTCTCGACTACATGAGGCCCCTGTGGCCGAGGCTCGTGGCCAGCCGCCTCAACGCTGTGCTGGCAACGGTCAGCTGGGAGCTGATCGAGCCGGAGGAGGGCAGGTTCGACTTCAAGCTGGTGGACGGTCTGATCGATGGGGCCCGGGCGAACAACCTGCACCTTGTTGTCCTTTGGTTTGGCAGCTGGAAGAACGGGAAGTCCACCTACCAGCCTCTGTGGGTGAAGGCCAATCAGGCGCGGTTCCCGCTCGTCAAGAGCGAGGAGGGCAGGAGCCTGAACACGCTGACACCGTTCGGCGACGCCACCTGCGAGTCCGATGCCCGCGCTTTTGCCGCGCTCATGCGGCACCTCCGCGAGGTGGACGGGCGCCGTCACACCGTTATCATGATCCAGGTCGAGAATGAAATGGGCGTCCTCGAAGACTCCCGCGACTACGGACCCACTGCGAGCCGGGAGTTTTCCGGACCGGTGCCCGCGGAGCTGATGGACTATCTCGTTGCGCACAAGGACGCCCTGGTGCCGGAGCTTGGCGAACTGTGGGCGGCAAACGGATCCAGGGCCTCGGGGACGTGGACAGAGGTGTTCGGACCGGGCAAGCCCGCGAGGAAGGCGATCCCCGTGCGCACGCTCTGCCCTCCCATGACGGAGCAGGAGCACGAAACGGCCTGGCGAGGGCTCTTCTGGCCGGTGGACGAGATCTTCATGGCGTGGCGCTACGCCCGGTTCGTCAACAAGGTGGCCGAGGCCGGCCGGGCGCAGTACCCGTTGCCGATGTACGTGAACACTTGGCTGCAACAGCGCGACCATGCGTGGCCCGGCACCTATCCGAGCGGCGGACCGGTTCCGCAGGTGATGAACATCTGGCAGGCGGGAGCGCCCGCGATCGGGATCCTTTCGGGCGACATCTACGTCCCCGAATTCGAGGAGGAGTGCGCGCGTTATGTCAGGTGCGGCAATCCGCTGTTCATACCAGAGTCCAGGGGGGACGCACGAGGCGCGGCCCAGGCCATCTGGGCCTTCGGCAGGCACGACGCCATCGGCTACTCACCCTTCGGGATCGACCGTTTCGCGGGACCCGACTCTGACCTCGCCCAAGCCTACGACGTGGTCGCACAGGTGTCGCCACTGATCCTCGAGCATCAGGGCAACGGAACCATGACGGCCGTCCTTGTGGACCACGGCGGGCCGCCGCAGAGCGTCCGGCTGGGCAGCTACCAGATCGAGGCCCGTTCCTCGGCGCGTCCGGGCGGGCCGACGCCCCCCGAGCGGGTGGCGGGCCTTTTCATCTCCACGGGGCCCGACGACTTCGTGGTCGTCGGCCGCGCCATGAACGTCTATTTCTCGTCGGCCACGAAACCGGCCGACAACGTGGGCCTCGGCATGGTGGAAGAGGGTGTCTACTCGGACGGCCGCTGGGTTCCCGGCCGCAGGTTGAACGGCGACGAGACCCCGGAATGGAAGGCACTGAGGTTTCCCGCCGAACGGTACAGCATCCAGCACGTCAAACTCTACCGGTACCAATGAACCGAATGGCGTGTCATGGAATTCGCGTAAGCGTCACGGGATTATTGTCAGCAGCCGCGCGAGAAACAGAATTAATGTCGCGGAAAACGTAATCAATGTCCTGAAACGTAATTAGTGTCGTCGACCACAAGGTCAGCGATATTCCTCGCCGGTCGTGGCGTTGATTATCTTGAAGTTCTCGATGTGGTAGTTCGGGTCGGCGCGGAACGCCAGCTGGACCCCGAAGCTCTTCTCCATGCGGACGAGGAGGTCGGCATCCTCGCTCCTCAGGCGCTCGAGTACGGCGGGGTGCACGAGCACCCGGATCGAGTAGACCTTCCCGTCCTTGCGGGCCTGAAGCCTGCGGACCACGGATGAGAGCCTGCGCTGGAGCTCGACCGACATCGTCGTGTCCGACTTGACGATGCCACGGCCGCGGCAGTAAGGGCAGTCGGTGTAGAGGTTGGAGGACAGGGACTCCTGCTGGCGCTGGCGGGTCATCTGCATGATGCCGAGCTGCGAGATCGGCAGGATATGGTTCTTCGCCTTGTCGCCCGACATGAGCTCGACCATCTTCTCGTAGACGGCGTTGCGGTGCCGGCGCTCCTTCATGTCGATGAAGTCGAGGATGATGAGGCCGCCCAGGTTGCGCAGCTTGATCTGGCGCGCGGACTCCTGCGCCGCCTCGAGGTTGACGGCGTAGA
>PMSP01000275.1 GCA_003168315.1 Opitutaceae bacterium | reverse complement strand
CGTCGGCGTCCCTGGCGTCGCCGGGCGAAGCGGGCCTGAATGCGGGCCGTGCGATGAGGGGAGGGGCCGCGTCGGCGAGCGGCGCCGTCCGCGGGATTCCGGCCTCAGCCGCTATCTCCCTGTCCAGCCATGCGAGGTGCTCCGTCAGGAGTGCCCGCTGCCGCCGCAGTTCGTCTGAGCGGTCGGACACGGTTGTCCGTCCCCCCGGCTCAGGCNNGTGCCGCGCTGGCGGACGATGATGGCGCCGGCGGTGACCTTCTCGCCACCGAACATCTTGATGCCAAGACGCTTGGAGTGGCTCTCGCGGCCGTTGACTGATGTTCCCTGACCCTTCTTGTGCGCCATGACTTATAATCTCCTCAGATATTGATGGACTCGATCTTGATGACGGAAAGCTCCTGGCGGTGGCCCTGCTTGCGCTCGTACCCCTTGCGCTTCTTCTTCTTGAATACGATGACCTTATCACCGCGCTTGTTCTCCAGGATCTTCGCGTGGACCGAGGCGCCGGCGATCGTCGGCCTGCCAACCTGGAAATCGGCGCCCTCACCGGCCGTCAGAACGTTCCTGATCTCAACCGTGGCGCCGGCTTCCGTGTTCGGAAAGCGGTTCACGATGAGGATATCGCCCTCCGTTATGGTGAACTGCTGGCCCTGGGTTTTGATCGTGGCTTTCATGAAATAAAACCGCTGACTAAGCCGTTTTGGGAGGGCCAAAGCAAGGCTATTTTGGCGGCTGGTAATTGAGCAGCGTGGCGGTCCCCGTGCCGAATTTGAAGCCGACCTCAAACCTCACCGGAAGCCGCCTATCGTCATTGTTTTCGATCCAGACCCTCACGGTCGAGCCCCTCTTGAACATGCCTATCGGCGGCGACTTTTCCATGCGCGGGACAAGGACCGTCGCCTTGAAGAGGCCCATCGAGGTGAAGACGTAGTCGGGCTCGTCCTCGGCCCGTATCGTCAGGGGGTAGAACTGGTCCTTGAAGATGACGAGGGCGTCGCGCGCCTGTCCCGGCGCGAGTTTCCAGTAGCGGGTCTGGATGAGCGCGAGAATCAGGTCGGAAGGGTTGCCCTGCGGCATCGGGATGACCCGCGACTTCTCCGGGTGGACCTCGTCGGTGAACATCGCCGTCATCTTCCGGTAGTTGAAGCTGACCGAGTCCCTCACGACCTTGTCCTGGTAGGAGCTCCACTCCGAGGACGAGATGAGGAGGCCGCTCTCGGCCTGGTAGACGGACTCGCCGCGGGCGTCGAACGGGAAGATCCCGCGCGCGAGGCCCCAGGTCGCCGTCGTCGTCGTCACCCGCAGGACCGCCGCGGATCCCGCTCCGACCGCCTCCGCGGATATCCTGATCCGTCCCACCGACGGTATGAGGCCCCAGCGCACGCTGTAGGTGAGCGACTCCCCATCGCGGAGTCCCATGCCCAAGATCGGGGCGTCGGCGGCGCGAAGGCCGCCAGCGGCGAGCGCGAAGGCGAGGGCAATGCGGCCGGAAAAGCGGCTGATTCGCTTTGCTCCAGCTGATATTTGAGTACGTTTGACGTTTGCGATCATGGAGGCGGCCACACACATCCACATCAAAGGTGCCCGCGAGCACAACCTAAAGAACCTGGACCTGCGGATTCCGCGGGGGAAGCTCGTGGTCATAACGGGCCCGAGCGGGTCCGGAAAATCGTCGCTCGCGTTCGACACGGTCTACGCCGAGGGGTACCGAAAGTACATGGAGAGCCTGTCCACGCAGGCCCGCCAGGTGCTCGACCAGCTGAAGCGCCCTGATGTCGACTTCATCCACGGACTGTCGCCGGTCCTGGCAATAGAGCAGCGGACCGGGGGGGTGTCGCCCCGGACCACGATCGCCACGGTCACCGAGGTATCGGACTACTCGCGCCTCCTCTGGGCGATCGCCGGCGAGCAGCGATGCCCGAAGGACGGCGGCCACGTGGTCCGCCGCTCGCTGGACGACAACGTTAACCGCATCTTAAGCGAGTGCCCGGGCGAGCGGATCATGCTCCTTGCCCCGGTGCTGCGCGCGAAGCCGAGCGTGCTCCGGGACGAGCTCCCGCGCCTCAGGCAGCGCGGCTTCCAGAGGGTGCGCCTCGACGGCGTCGTCAGGGAGCTCGACGAACCCAGCCTGGTGCCGACAGGGGCCGCGGCGGTCGCGGTCGACGTGGTCATCGACCGGCTGGTCGCCTCGGCGGAGCACCGCAGCCGGATCGCGGACTCGCTCGAGCTCGCCTTCCGCGAGGGAGGCGACCGCGCGATCGTCCTCTCGCAAAAGACCCCCGAGGCGCCCTGGGGGGAACTGGGCCTCAGCCAGCACCTCGCCTGCGACATCTGCGGCGACGTGTTCGAGAAGCTGACCCCCCGCCATTTCTCGTTCAACCACCCCGAGGGGGCCTGCCCGGAATGCGGCGGCCTCGGCAAAAAGCTGCGACCCGTCGCGGAGCTCGTGATCGCGGACCCCGGGAAGTCCGTGCGGGGAGGAGCCATCAAGCCGTGGCGCATCGGCGGCAAGAACCTGATCATAAAGCACAATTCGATACTCAGGCAGCTGGCGGAGCAGCTGCCGTTCGACCCGGACACGCCCTGGAAGGAGCTTCCCGAGGAGACGCGATCGGCGCTCCTGGACGGCACGGGAGAGCGGCTGTTCGCCTTCAAGATGCGGCGGATGAGGGAGGCCCGGGCTTTGCCCTTCAACGGGATCCTCGCCGACATCGAGCAGAGCTACCGGGACACGGGCAGCGAGGGATTCCAGGCGCGGCTGACGACCTTCATGGTCGCCGGCCCGTGCCCGGAGTGCGGCGGCACGCGCCTCAACAGGCGAAGCGCCGCGGTCAGGATAGGCGCATCGGATGCGCCGCTCGGATTCGCGGGCTTCATGGCCATGGACATCGCCGCGGCGCACGCCTTCGCTTCGGCGCTCGTCGCGACTCTGGGGTCGAACGAGGCACTGCGCGAGGTGGTGGTCGGGATAGAGCAGAGGCTCAGGTTCCTCCTGGACACCGGCCTCGGCTACCTGAGCCTCGACCGCGACTACGCCAGCCTGTCCGGGGGCGAGGCGC
>PMSP01000057.1 GCA_003168315.1 Opitutaceae bacterium | reverse complement strand
GGCGGCGGCGGTCGCAGCGACCGCGGCGAGCGCCGTTACTGAGTCCAGAGCCCCAAGAGATTTTGCAAGGGATGGAGAGCCCCAAAGGGCCTCCATCCCTTTTTTTGCGATGCCTTCGACGGCCATTGAAAAGCACCTCTCCGCGCTCAGGCGGTGCGACCGCTGCCCGCGGATGCATAAGCCGGTCGTCGTCGGCCGCCCCGTCTTGAGCCGCATCATGCTGGTCGGCCAGGCGCCCGGCGACAAGGAGCCGATCATGGGGCGGCCCTTCGCATGGACCGCCGGCAAGACGCTCTTCAAGTGGTTCTCCCAGGGACTCGGGTGGACCGAGGACGAGGCCCGCGACCGGATCTATTTCGCCGCGGTGTGCCGTTGCTTCCCGGGGAAGCTTCCCAAGGGAGGCGACCGCGTGCCGGCGCCGGATGAGATCGAGGCGTGCGGGCGCTGGCTGGACCGCGAGTTCGAGCTGCTCGGGACGACGCTCGTCATCCCCGTCGGTAGGCTCGCGATCGGGCGCTTCCTCGAGGCCGCCCCCCTCCAGGACATCGTCGGCAGGAGCTTCCGCGTGAGGCTGGCCGGCCGCGACGCCGACTGCATCCCGCTTCCGCATCCGTCCGGCGCGTCGCCCTGGCACAGGATGGAGCCCGGCAAGACGCTTCTGGCCCGCGGGCTCGCCCTCATCGCGGCCCACCCCGCGGTCGCAGCTCGTTCCTTGACGCGTGCGGCGTCCCTTGCAGATTGAGTCAGCATGCCCCTCCTCAGAATTTTCGCCGTCTGCGCGGTTCTCGCGGCCCCCGTCATCCTCCGCGCCCAGCGGGAAAAGTTCCCGCCGGACGACCTGGACCAGATCGAGAAGAGGTGGCCTGACGCGAAGAAATCGAACACCGGGATCCGCTACATCGTGGAGGTCGCGGGCAAGGGCCCGATCCTCCAGCCCGGCGACATCGTCATGGTGAACTACACCGGCAGCCTGCTCAACGGCACGGTATTCGACCAGCACCACGACCGGAAGCGCCCGTTCATGTTCAGGGTCGACCGCGGGCTGGTGATCGACGGATGGGACCAGATCCTCCAGCTCATGAGGCCGGGCGACCGCTGGACCGTGATCGTCCCCCCGGAGCTGGCCTACGGGAGGCGGGGGAGCCCGCCCAAGATCCCTGAATACGCCACACTCGTCTTCGACCTCGAGATTATCGGCGTCAAGAAGGAGAACTAATCACCGGGCCTGCTTTGCGGCCTCGGTGAAGGTGAATTCCGCCCTGAACTCGGCCACGGCCTGATCGTGAGCCATCTGCGGGGACCTGCCCTGGGACTCCAGGTCGTTCGTGCGCTTCTCTATCCAGCGAGCCATGAAGTCCTTTTCAACGTCCGCGGCCACCGTCTTGCTCTCCTTCGGGGTCGTCGAGGCCTTCTTTTTGGAGAACAGATGGCATCCCGAGCTTGCAAGCAGCGCGGCGGCCAGGGCGAACGGAACAAGGCGTTTCATGGGCAATTGGGGTCAGAATGGGGTCGGCGCCCTTAGATCGCGAGTGAATCTTTTTGGTTTCGTGTTTTGTCCGGTAACTCGTTTACGTGCGTCCCCATGAGCGACGAGCCGCAACCGCTTCGGCTGAAGCCGCGCCCTCCATCCGGGGGGGGTGAACCGTCGCCTCCGGCCGAACCGCCGCCGCCCGGGCCGGCTGCCGCATCCGATCCGGGCGACGCAACGGCACGCCTGCGGCTGAAGCCCCGGCTGAACATCCCGGAAGACCCGGCGGCAAGGGCCGCCCCGTCCGAGCCGGACAAAGAGCCCTTCATCGCGCCTTCGCCGTCGGCGGCCTATGAGCCCCCGCCGGACGAGCTCCCCAAGTTCAAGCTGAGGCCCAAGGTCGCGCCGCAGGCGCCGCCCCCCCCGCCGGAGTACGCGCCCCCGGCGCCTCCTCCTCCCGCTTCCGCGCCCCCGGAGCCCGCCTCATACGCTTCGGCGCCGCCGCCGCCGCCCCCGAAGCCCGCGGGCGATCTGCCGCCCCCGCCTCCTCCTGCGCGCAGCTCGCTCTCGATGCCCCCCATGTCGATCCTCTCGGCGCCGCCCCCCCCCGCGCCTGGCGGTCCGCCGGAGCCCCCCGCAGCGCCAGGGTCGGTCCCGCGCCTCTCGCTGTCGACGTCGGCGGAAAAGCCGGCGGCGGCCAAGCCGGGCGTGAACATAAAGATGGCCGCGCAGGCGGCGATCAAGGTGGGGGGCAAGCCGGTCGTGCCCCCGGGGAAGCCCGGGAAGGGTGGCCCGGCGGTGCTCCGCAGGCGCTCGGCGCTCAGCCCGGTGCTCAAGGTCGGCATTGCCGTCGTCATAGTCGCCCTGGCAATCGCGGGCGTGTTCTTCTACAGGATCTTCTTCCCGGCGCCGGCCCCGATAGTCTTGATCAAGTCCCCGCCGATCCCGAACCCCGCGGCCAAGGCCGCGAAGGATGCGGAGGACGCACTGAAGAAGGCCGCCGCCGACAAGCTGGCCGCGAACGCCCTCGCCGCGAAGCGCGCGGAGGACAAGGCGAAGGCCGATGCCTTGCAGGAAGTGCCCACGCCGACCCCGACGCCCGCCACCGAATCGGTCATGGCCGATTCCGACCTCACGACGGACGTGAAGGTGAACAGCACGCACCTCGACGCGGCGCCGGCGGCGAGCGCGGCGTTTCGCACCTTCGTGGCGAGCGCCAGCATAGGCGGCGTTTTCCAGGGGACGCCCTCCCGGGCGCTCATCAACGGATCCATCGTCCGCGAGGGGCAGATCGTCGAGAGCTCGCTCGCCATTGTCTTCGACCACATCGACGCGGATAAGAAGACCATCTACTTCAAGGACTCCACGGGCGCCGAGGTGTCCAAGGACTACTGACGGGCGCGGGCCCCCGCCGCCGCCTCACCAGATCTCGACGGGGCCGCGAGGCACGGGAATACCTTCACGGCCAAAGACCGCGGCCTCGCCCTCGGAGAGTGACTCCGGCAGGGGCGCGGGCCGGTACTTCGGGAGAAGCTCGCCCGCCGCGTCGCAGAACGCGGCCCTCCACCGCCGGTACTCGGCGACCACCGACTCGAAGTCCGCCCTCGACTCGATCGTCAGGATTCTCTGCTTGAACGGCCTCGCCGGCCCGAACCTCTTGGCGTACCACGGCGCCACCTTCCTGAAGAGCCTGGCCCCGCGGGCCTCGCCGTAGAACTCGCAGTAGCGCTCGAAGTGGAGCCCGAGGACCCGGATGCGCTCGTCGAACCCGGGCTCGGGGAGGAGCTCGCCGGTGCGCAGGAAATGGTCGGTCCGCCGGAAGATCCACGGATCGTAGAACGCGCCCCGCCCGATGCTCACGCCCGCGCACCCGGTCTCCTCCAGCATCTGCCGCGCGGCCTGCGGGGTCGTGATGTCCCCGTTCCCGACCACCGGAATCGAGCGCACCGCCCCCACAACCGAGCGGATCCCCGCGAGGTTTACCGCCCCCGAGAATCCCTGGGCGCGCGTCCTGCCGTGGATGAATACCGCCGCCACGCCCGCCTCCTCGAGCGCCTGGGCGAGGTCCGGCGCCGTGATGTTCTCCGCATCCCAGCCCAGGCGCATCTTCGCGGTCACGGGGATCCGGATCGCCGCGACCATGCCCCTCACGAGGTCCGCCGTCCTGCCGAGCTCGGTCATCATGGCCGAGCCGCCGCCGATCTTGGTCACCTTCCTCACCGGGCAGCCCATGTTGATGTCGACCGCCTGCGCCCCCATGTCCTCGCACATGACCGCGGCGTCGCGCATCTCGGCGGGGACGCTGCCGAAGAGCTGGATGGAGAGCGGCTGATCGCCGGGGCAGGACTCGGCGAGCTTGAGGGCCGTGGGATTGCGCTCGATCAGGGAGCGCGCATTCACGAGGTCCGTCGTCGCCCAGCCGAGGCCCCCCAGCTCGCGGAGGGTCATCCTCATCGGCAGGTTCGTGTACCCCGCGAGAGGCGAGAGGCAGAGGCCCGAGGAAAGCTCCAGGTCGGCGATGCGCATGTCCGTCTGCGCAGGATGCGCCGCACCCGTCCCGCCGCAACCGGCAATTGGGCCGCGTCAGCCCGCGGCGAGCCTGAGCGACAGCCTGTTGTGGCGTTCCAGGACCGCCGGCAGGTCGATCGTGGCAAGCTGGCCATCCTCGACGACGATGCGCCCGTTGACCGCGACCCA
Source organism: Opitutaceae bacterium (assembly GCA_003168315.1). Classification (GTDB taxonomy): domain Bacteria; phylum Verrucomicrobiota; class Verrucomicrobiia; order Opitutales; family Opitutaceae; genus Palsa-1447. The sequence continues at coordinate 3,718 of PMSP01000057.1, read as the reverse complement.
GGAGGAACGGCCTGGCGCGCAGAAGACGAGGGCCGCCACCGGGTCGTGGAGGGCGCCCGCCATGTTGGCGCCGCGCAGGTCGAAGGCCGCAAAGTCGGCGGCCATGCCCGGGGCGAGCGACCCGATGTCGTCGCGGCCGAGGACGCGGGAGCCGCCGACCGTGGCGATCTCGAGCGCCTGGCGCGCGGTCATGGCGCGGGGCCCTATGCCCACCCGCTGCAGGAGCATCGCCTGGCGCGCCTCGCCGAGCATGTTGCCCGCGTCGTTCGAGGCTGAGCCGTCGACGCCGAGCCCGACCGGGACCCGCTTGGCGATCATCCTGTGGACGGGCGCCGTGCCCGAGCCGAGGCGCATGTTCGAGCAGGGGCAGTGCGCGACGCCGGTGCCTGTCCGCGCGAAGAGGTCCATGCCCGCCTCGTCCAGCTTCACGCAGTGCGCATGCCAGACGTCCGGGCCGACCCAGCCAAGCTCCCCGGCGTATTCCGCCGGCGTCATCCCGAACTTCTCGCGGCTGTAGGCGACATCGCTGTCGTTCTCGGCGAGGTGGGTGTGGAGGCGGACCCCGAGCGAGCGCGCGAGGCTCGCGGACTCCCGCATGAGGTCCCTGCTGACGGAGAAGGGCGAGCAGGGCGCGACCGCTATCCTCAGCATGGCGAAGCGCGCCGCGTCGTGGTGGGACTCGATCACGCGCTGCGTGTCAGCGAGGATGGCGGGCTCGGGCTCGACCAGGCTGTCCGGCGGCAGGCCGCCCAGGCTTCGCCCGACGCTCATGCTGCCGCGAGCCGCATGGAACCGCATGCCGATCTCCGCGGCCGACTCGATCGTGTCGTCGAGGCGGCACCCGTTCGGAAACAGGTAGAGGTGATCGCTCGAGGTGGTGCAGCCCGAGAGGAGGAGCTCCGCCATTGCCGTCAGCGTGGAGACGCGGAGCATCTCGGGCGTCAGGCGCGCCCAGACGGGATACAACGCCTCGAGCCAGGCGAAGAGCCCAGCATCCTGCGCCGCGGGCACGGCGCGCGTGAGGCTCTGAAACATGTGGTGGTGCGTGTTGACTAGGCCGGGCACGACGACATGGCCGGCGAGGTCAAGAACCCTGTCGGCGGAGCCGGGGAGCTCGGACGGGCCGCCGACGGCCGTTACCCGGCCGCCGACTGCGAAGAAGCCGCCCCCGCGGATCTCCCGGCGCCCCCCGTCCATCGTGACGAGGACATCGGCGTTGCGGACCAGGAGCGTCCCCGCATGCGCGGCCCCGGCGCTCATCGCGCGGGCGCCGCCCTCTTCATGCGCGCGAGTCCCTCGGCGAGCGTGGAGCGCGGGCACCCGAAGTTGATCCTGACATGGGTGCCGGGCGCCGCGCAGAACGGCACGCCGTCGCTGAGCCCCACCCCGGCGGACTCGTAGTGCCTGGCCGGCTGCGCCAGGCCGAGGTCCGCGACGTTCAGCCACGCGAGGTAGGTGGCCTCGATTGGCGCCTCGATCCGCACGCCGGGAAGCTCGTCCCTGACAAACTTCTCCAGGTAGTCGCGGTTGCCGCGAAGGTAGTCGAGGAGCGCCTGCCGCCAGGGCTCGCTGTCGCGGTAGGCCGCCTCGCATGCGACATAGCCGAAGACGTTCACCTCGGCCACGATCCCAGCGGTTGCCTTCACATACCGCGCCCGGAGGGCGGCATCGGGGATGATGGCGAAGGAGGCGCCCAGGCCCGGCACGTTGTAGGTCTTGCTCGGCGCCATGAAGGTGAGCGTCCGCGACGACTCGCCCGGCGCGACAACCCCCACGGGCTCGTGGACGGCGCCGGGCTCGAGCAGGAGGTCGCAGTGGATCTCGTCGGAGACCAGGATCAAGTCATGCTCGACGCATAATGCTGCCAGAGCGCGAAGTTCGGACGGCGACCAGACGGTCCCACCGGGATTGTGCGGGCTACAGAGGAAAACGACTTTCGTTCGCGGCGTCAGCTTGGCGCGTAGCGCATCGAGATCCATCGCGTAGCGCCCGTCGGTCTCGACAAGCTGCGCGTCGAGAATGCGCCGCTCATTAGCAACAATGATCCCTCGAAATGCGTGATAGGCCGGCGGAAAGACGACGACTTCGTCGCCGGGCGTGCTGACGGCCTGAAGGATAAGACCGAGCCCGGAAACAATCCCGGGCGTTGGGCTCACCCAACGCGGATCTATCCGCAGGCCATGGCGGCGCGCCATCCAATCTGCGAGCGCGGCCGCCCAGCTGCCGGTGTCCGCGTAATAGCCGTGAACAGCGCATTGAATTTCGGCAGTAAGGGCTGACGTCACTCCCGGCGGCGCGGCGAAATCCATATCCGCCACCCACATCGCAATCGCATCGGGCGACTCGATGCCCGAAAGACGAGCGATACTGTCCCACTTGGAAGAATGTGTGCCGCGGCGCTCAATGATGCGGTCGAAATCGAACATGAGATTTTGGCTCCCGAAGGTTGGCATGAACGGAGCGCTAGCGCGCCTCACTCATCCACCATCGCCACACATCGCGTCCATCCGGCCGACGCCGCTTCAATCTTGACCGGGAAACAGCACACCTTGAAGCCGAACGGCGGCAGCTGGTCGAGGTTGGCGAGCTTTTCCATGTGGCAATAACCGATCTCGCGGCCGGCCTTGTGGCCTTCCCAGATGATGCTGGCGTCGCCGGTTTCGAGGAAGCGTTTGTGGGTGAACGAGAACGGCGCGTCCCAGCTCCAGCCGTCGATGCCGGTGACGCGCACGCCTTGGCGGAGCAGATGAAGCGTCGCCTCGCGGCCCATGCCGCAGCCTTTGTCGAGATAATTCGGCGCGCCGTAATATGTCGCGGCGCCGGTATTCACCAGCACGATGTCGAGCGGCTTTAGCGCATAGCCGATGCGGTCGAGCTCGCGTTTGACGTCGTCGGCGTTGCAAACATAGCCGTCGGGTTTTTGGCGGAAGTCGAGTTTTACGCCTGACGAGAAGAACCATTCCAATGGCACCTCGTCGATCTTCATGGCCGGCTTGCCGCCGTCTTGAGTGCTGGCGAAATGCCATGGCGCGTCGAGATGAGTGCCGTTGTGGGTGGTGAAGGTGATCTGCTCCATCGCGGCGCCTTCGCCGTCGGGAAGCTGCTCGGCCTTGAGCCCCGGGAACCAGGCCATGAACTCCTTGGCGCCGTCGTGATGATCGAGATATTTGATGCGCGGCAGCATGCTGGGCGGGTCCGACGCGATGCCGGCCTTGAGCGCAACTGAAAGATCGACGATTTGCATTTTTTGTTCCTCTCCTCACGCCTTCATTGCTTCACGCAGCCTATAGCGGATGATCTTGCCCGATCCGGTGCGCGGAATCTCGGCGATGAATTGCACGCTGTGCGGCACCTTGTAGGCCGACAGCTTTTCCCGGCAATGGCCGAGCAGCGCTTCGATCTCGATCGTATGGCCCGGCCGCGGCACCACGAACAGCGCCGGCACTTCGCCAAGATGTTCGTGCGGCACGCCGACCACGGCGCAGTCGAGCACCGGCGCGAACGTGTTCACCACTTCCTCGATCTCGGCCGGCGCGATGTTCTGGCCGCCGCGGATGATCAGCTCCTTGAGCCGGCCGGTGATGGTCAGGAATCCGTTCTCGTCGCTCTTGGCCAGATCGCCGGTGTGATACCAGCCATCGCGGAGCGCGTTGCGGGTTTCCTCCGGCTTGTTGTGATAGCCGGGCATGACATTGGGGCCGCGGACGATCAGCTCGCC